>NZ_PCYV01000009.1:0-63015 GCF_002553785.1 Lactobacillus sp. UMNPBX15 | reverse complement strand
ACTTGAAATATTATTAAATAAATAATCAAGCGGTAAAAATGATAATTCTACTAAACTCATGACTCAAGTCGCTACTTAAATCTGTGTTTTTACATGAATAAGACATCTAAATAAAGTTTCAATCTTCAAAAAATGCTGAGAATCACTCTAAGATTTATTTTTAATGAATTAATTTGTCGTGGTTACTCAATCTTTATACAAACAAGCAACATTTTAATTCATTATTATAACCCTTATACCTCTATCTCCCCTCCTCTGCTGACCAGGGAAGACGAAAAAAGAGCCGAAATCAGACATAATTCGTCCAATCAGGCTCTTTGCTTATCTAGCTAGAATAAAAATCTGAATAAAATCAATCTGTTGCAGGTCTAATTTTATTCATAATGAAGGCAACGACGATTACCAAGATAACTGCACCTAAAATTGACGGTACAATTGCCATGTCCGCAACCTTCGGTCCCCATTCCCCTAAAAGGGCTTGGCCTAGTGAAGATCCAACCAATCCTGCTAAAATATTAGCAATCCAGTTCATTGACTTACCATGTCCAGTTAAAGCACCTGCAATTAAGCCGATTACTCCACCAACAATTAATACCCAAATCCAATGTAGCATTTTGATCACCTTTGCTTTCTTGCAAAATATCTTATCACATTTCTGATTAAACACAATTTGATTTCAATTTTTTTCGGTTTGATTACTGATATATTAATAAATGATCTCATCTATTGCCTTTTGAGAACTATATCTGTAGTCTATAAAGTATAAATTATGTGAGAGATATAGATAAGATTCTCTCCACTAAGTATGGAGGACATAAATTGTTTAAAAGGAAATCAATTATTAAATTAGCATGTGCAACTATGTTAACGAATGCAGGTGTCACACTTTTATCTCAAATGACTCGTTTCTCTGACTCAGAGAGCATTGTGCAAGCTTCATCAACATCAGTTGTTGCTAAAGCCCTTGGAATTGATGTTGCCAGCTACCAAAGCGCAGATTTAACTGCTCATGCCAAGGCTGGTTCTCAATTTGCAATCGTTAAAGTTAGTGAGGGAACCAGTTATCGCAACCCTAAGGCAGCCAATCAGATTAAATCTGCTATTGCTAATGATATGATGCCGATGGCTTATCATTTTGCAACTTTTAGTTCAAGTTCATCGGCCGCTAAGCGCGAAGCGCAATACGCAATTTCTTCTGCTAAGGCGTTGGGATTACCAGCTGGCTCATACTTAGCCTGCGATTATGAAACTGGTCAGGGCAATATCATTACTAATGGTAAAAATGTGACAGCTAAGGCTATTATTGCCTTTATGGATCAAATTAAGGCGGCTGGCTATCAACCACTTCTCTATGCTAGTTCTTCCGTTTTGCAAAACAATATTAATACTCCATCTATCGTGAACAAGTATCCTAATTCACTCTGGGTAGCCGCATATGCGATTTCAGGCCGAGTAGACCAACCCAACTTTAAATACTTCCCTTCAATGGATGGTGTCGCAATCTGGCAGTTCACAGATAATTGGCGCGGAATGAATACTGATGGCAATATTACAGTCTTGCCATTATCAATCGCAGGTAACGCGGCAGTCTCACAGGCTCCTAAGGCTTCCAATACCAAGAAAACAGCTACAGTTATGTACAAGTCATATGTTTATGACAAAAATAGCAACCGGACAAATGATTTTTATAATGCTTACAGCTCTATTACTTATTATGACAATAAGGTGAGAATTAAAGGCAAATCAATGATTCGTGTCGGTGAAGACAAGTATGTGATGGCAAGTAACGTACTAGGCAATTCACGCGTCTTTAAAGCTGATGCTAAAGTGTATAAAAATGATGGCACCATTAATACAAAATGGTCTACTAAAAAATCCGGTTCACCGATCAAGACTTATGGCCCTAAACATTACATCAATAATGAAGCTTACTATCGAATTGGTAAAAATGCTTACGTTAAAGCAGACAAGTTCTAATTTATTTTTAGCAGCAAATATTTGCTGCTTTTTTGATGCATCCCTAAAACGTAAATGAACTGACGAATCATTTCCAATTTATTTATCTGCATCCCTTTTTTACCCATGTTAAAATTAAGGCATTATATAGAAACGAGGATAAGATAAGGATGAAATTTAAAAAGAAGTTAGCTTTATTCTTAGGTCTTGGAGTATTATTGCTTTCTCTGACTGGTTGTAGTGATTTTCAAAACTGGGAATTATCTATGCGCTCTAAGATTGGGGCATTGCCCTTAACAGTATCAACGTATGATTCTAATGGACAAAAGATCGACCAGATCAAAGCTAAGTCAGTTAATATTCATACTGATAAAAAGATGTCACAGAAAAGTAGTAATGGCACTGAACATTCTAGCGTAATTGATGTTGACTATGGCAATAATCGAATGATTCACGTTGGTTCTACTATGATTGCCTATGAAGGACTGAAAAACTACGAGGATGCATTTAACAAAAAAGTTAAGATCGACGATCAAAATCGTTCTGTTCCTCTGTTAAATACAATGTATCAGAATTTTAAAAACGATTGGAATGGTAGCTCAAGAGTAGTAATGATTAGAAGCCAATTAGGAATGCCGATTGCTGTCTTTATTGGAAATCACGTCTCAATTCATAAGAGTGATATGAAGAATGCAACTCAATTTGTGATTGATGGTCATCGTCTATTTGTTTACCGTGCTGATTACACAGTTTATCCAATGTCCAGTTTAAAAAGCAATTAACTATAAAAAGTGTCAATCCTCATTTTAAGGACTGACACTTTTTATTATTTATCATCAATTAATGCATTAAATGCTTCATTAGTTTCAACGATGTCGCTCATTACTTGATTAATCCAGTCATTAAGCTTATCGTTATCGTAGTTTTCTAAACCGCCTTCGGAATCTCCAATGTCCGCAATACCATTATTGAAATCTACTAGTTCAGTAATTAACTTTTGAGCAAAAATCTTAGTGGTGCCACCAAAGTTTTCCGCAAAATTATTTACATCCCCATATGCATCGGCAATATCACTGAAAACTGTGACAGTTTTACCAAAAGTCTCACTCAAGTTATCTACATCTGCTTGAGTTGGTACAGTCAATTCTTCATCTTCATTATTAAGTTGTTCATCTAAACGAACGCCAATGTCGTTTAACACTAAGTGACCATCATATAGACGATTCAGTAATTTGATACCACTAGGGTTTTTAGCTTGGAAGTTTACACTAATTTCTTCTGTCATACTTTTTCCTCATCTCACATAATGTATTTTCATCTATTGTACAATTTTTAGCCAAAAAATACGACTAAACAAGGAAAATAAGCTTTTTTCGATTCTTTATAAAAAATGTTATATTTTACTTGAACATTAGCAATAAAGAGCATAAAATAAACGATTGAAAAGTGTTGTACCATACAAACAACATATGTTTGTAAGTAATGTTTGAATTACTAAATGTAATTTGCCCTTACTTACTGACGAGCAATCACTGTTGCTATAATTAGAATGCTAAGAGTTTTCTATAAGCGTTGCTGGTATTCTAGTTATAGTGACATGATTATCTAAGTTAAATTTAGTTGCAATCATTTTTCTACGTTAGTACTATAGATATTCACGTTCGAATGAGCGCAGTAATTTTAAATTAGACTGTTTTTTATCACCTATTCCTGAGAATAGGTGATTTTTTTATGATTAACGTATTTGTATGATATAATATAAACATTAGTTCGTGAAAGGAGCAGATATGGAAACTGCTAAATACCTAGAATTGATCCAAATTGAAGTAAATAAATTGCCTGATTTTGTTAAGCAATTTAATCTTGGTACTAATCATTCATTAACTACTACTTACCAGTACTTAACTGAAATTCGACGCTTCTTCGATTGGCTACGTCAAGAAAATATCTCTTCTGCTTCAGATAATGCTCATGTTACTACGGATACATTAGCCAACTTACGTCGCAATGACATAATGCTGTATATTGATTATTTAGGACATACCCGTAATAAGCAAGGCCGACTAAACTCCCCCACTACGATTAATCGCTCAATTAATGCTTTACGCTCCCTATTTAAGTTTTTAACCATTACTGCCGACAATAATCATGGTGAGCCATATTTTGAGCGGAATGTAATGCTTAAAATTAATTCTTTAAATGATACGCAAACACTTAATTATCGGGCTCATGTACTTGAAAGCCACATGTACACTGGTAAGTTAAAATTTGAATTTTTGACTTTTATTGATCAGGACTATATTAACCATTGTAATAAGCAAGCAAAGATTGGTTTTAAGCAAAACAAAGAACGTGACATGGCAATTGCTGCATTAATCTTAGGTACCGGCATTCGGGTGTCTGAATGTGCTGGCGTTGATTTGAGTGATTTAAACCTTAAGGATGCTGTACTAGATGTAACTAGAAAAGGCGGACAAAAAGATAGTGTACCAATTGCAGAATGGACACTTCCTTATATCAAGCGATATAAAGGTATTCGTAATGAACGCTATCATGCAGATAGTAAGCAAGTGGCATTCTTTTTAACTCAATGGCATGGTCAAACGCGGCGAATTACAACTAACGCAATTGAAAAAATGATCAATAAGTATTCTGCAGCTTTTGGTCATCCCCTTACCCCACATAAGTTACGTCATACGGTTGCTTCTGAGCTCTATGAAGTAACTAAAGATCAAGTGCTTGTAGCACAACAGCTAGGTCAAAAAGGCACTTCAGCCACCGATCTATATACTCATGTTGATCAGAAAAAACAGCGTGCGGCTCTCAATGAGATCTCAAAAGAAAATCACGATTAATCAAATTAAATGCAAAAACGAGTTTGGCTATTCAATTCCAAACTCGTTTTTTATTAATGTTTCAATTTCTTGTAAGCTTTTTTGGAGCCACGATCTAGATCACGATTAAACTTATAATCTTGCCAGTCTTTAACAAAGAGTAAATCTAAGTTATATCCTTTTGGGTACAAGTCTTTAGCTAGTCGTCTTAATTGTAAACGTCTGAGTGGTACTTCTACAAATTCTTTTGCCACAAATATCTTTGCTGCATTTTGGGTAGGAAGATATTTATAAAAGATTCCTTCTTCTTTTAAATTGGTAGCATATACAATATCACCTTTATGAAATTCTTTTTTAACAACCAGGTTGCTTTTGTTTTTCCGCTGGTGAACGAAACGTTTTTTTAAAGATAAAGGTAAATTATTACCCGTTAATATGGCTTCTGCTTGATGCAGAACATTTTCTGGAATACCTGATTTTTTGGCGATCCATAGTGCTCGACTATTACCAATACTTCCTATCTTTAACTTATAAGTAGGTTGCAGATTTTTTAAGTCAAAATCCATTGCAGCTGTGATAAAACCATCATGCTGCTTAGCAAAATCCTTAATAGAGCTGTAGTGTGTTGTGGTCATGATTAAACAGCCACGTAAATACAACTCTTGTAGAATTCCAATAGCGAGTGCGCTTCCTTCATTTGGATCTGTCCCTGTCCCTAATTCATCTAATAATACTAAACTATGGAATTGAGCATATTTGGTAATCATGGCAATATCTTTCATTTCGGCTGAAAAAGTACTCAGAGAATTATCTAGGTCCTGGTGATCACCTATTAAAGTAAAAACGTCATCCATTAATGGAATATCACATGGTTTATCGCTTGGTAAAAACAGACCTAGTTCGGTCATTAAAATCATCAAACCAGTGGTTTTAAGCGCGACGGTTTTACCACCAGCATTTGGTCCTGTAATCATTAGAACACTATTTTCTTGGGTTAATTCTAAGGTTAACGGAACAGGATTAATGATCAAGGGATGCCGCACTGCACGTAAAACAAGAGAATTTTCACGATTAATTTTAGGCCTAATACAATTATATTTTTGTGCAAACTTTCCCCTAGCAAAAATCATATCTAGTAAAGTGATTAGTTCAATGTTACGCTTAATATCATCCTTCACGTCGTATATTTTTGCAGTTAAAGCACCTAAGATTGCTAGTTCTAGATTACGTATTTGTGCCTTTAAATTGGTTATTTGCTGATTTAGACGAACAACCTTAGCAGGTTGAAAGTAGACGGTTTGTCCACCATTAGAAACAGCCACAATAGTCCCTGACAATTGATTTTTGTAGTTTGCTTTAATTGGAATGGTAGCGTAGCCCTCTTTTTCAACGATCATTGCGTCTCTAATCATTTTTTGATTAGGTTTACTAGTCAAAAAATGATTTAATGCAGTTTTGAGTTCAGTAACAGATTTCTTTAAGTTGCGGCGCATTTTTGCTAGTTCACGATCTGCCTCATCGCGTACTTGACCATGTTCAATAGTAGTATAAATAGCATCTTCAATGTCTGGCAATAGCGTCATGTCTTGGACATATGCATTGAGTAATGGTGCTAGCTGCTCATGTCTGGCTAAAAAGCGTTGTAGTAGGCGATTTACTCGTAAAAATTCTGCTACTTTTTCTAGATCATCAGGAGTTAAGATTAGCCCTTTTTCAGCTTTAGTAATTAAATGCTCGATATCCTCAGAACTGGCAAAAGGAATGTGCTGCCGTAATTTCAAAATCTTCACGGCTTCTTCTGTTTCATTAAGCAGTTGTTCTACTTTATGTAAATTGCTACTTGGTTGGGCGGAACTTAATTGTTCTTTGGCAGCAATAGTAATTGCCTGTTGAGCTAAGATATCTTTAACTTGAGTAAAGTTTAAGTTTTGATTATTGTTGATATTTTTCAATTTGATGTAATTTCCTTATGTTTAATTTAACGTTGATTGTAACTAATGGCTTAATAAGTATGCTTGCAGACATATGCATTTCCTCGAATTTCTATAATTTGATTTAAAAATGATTGTAACATAAAAAGAACATTAAAATAGATACTATAGTAAAACAGTTATTAAATTAATTCCTATATTTCGTGATAATCATATTACTATTGCTTATTATAGCAATTTTACTATGACATTCAACACTAGTATCTCAACTGTAATTTTTTAATTACAAATCTATTATCGTAAAAAGGGTAAACAAAAAAGACCATAGTTTGTACTATGGTCTATGGCTATTTGTTCTTATTTTAATTCGAGCTTATCAATATCAACCATCCATGCAATTGCAATTGATTTCTCTCCTAAGTGTGTAGCGATTACTGGACTAAATTCAGCTACATCAACTGGCTTATCTGGAAAGTTTTCATTAACAAATTGCTTAATTTGCTCCGCTTGCTTTAAATCATTTGAGTGAAATACAAACAAGCGGAGCTTATCTTTATAAGGCAAATTTGCTGTCTTATCTAAAGTTAATTTTTCTACCTTAGAAACAGCACGCTTTAATGATCTGATCTTATCAAAAGCAACGATTTTTCCTTCATCATTAAAAGTTAACAAAGGCTTGATTTGAAGCATTGTCCCAATAAAAGCACCGGCATTGCTTAAACGGCCACCACGACTTAAGTTTTTAAGATCATCTACTACAAAGAATTCATCAATTGTCTTACGTATCTCATCTAATTTCTTTAAGATAGCCTCTGGTTCCATACCATTTTTTATCATTCTTGCGGCAGCTAACACCAAGTAGCCTTGCAATCTAACTGTCATCTTAGAATCGTATGGATATAAATTATATTCAGGATTGTTATGTGCCATATTTACCATATTTTGATAAAAGCCTGAGATACCACTGGACAAAGTGATAGCGATAATAGCTTCATAGCCTTCTCCGTGTAATTTATTACATAATTCTATCATTTGACCCATGCTGGGCTGTGAAGTTTTAGGAAAAGCAGCACCTTGTCTCTCCATCTCAAAAAGCTGGGTGGAAGTGATATTAACGCCTTCTGAATATTCCTTATCACCTACGATGACAGGAATAGGAACTACATTAATATCATTATTTTTAACTTCTTGATCAGTTAAGACACTAGTACTGTCAGTAACTAATGCAATTTTCAATTTATTAACCCTTCCCATATCTAATTTAGCATAGAAAAATTATAGCATAAAAGGCACCTATCACGCACCCTATTCCATTTTTTCTAGGGTCATAGAAGTATCAGCGACTTGATTTAATTGCTTAATAAATAAATTAGCAGCATCTCTGTCAAAATAGACAAATAATAAATTTTCAATCTTAGTCAGAGTTTTTTTTAGTTCTTTAGCTTTAGTCACGCCAGCTTCACTTAGATTCACAATCTTGCTTGAATCTTTTTCCGATCTAGTGATATTAATAAAGCTCATAGTCTTCTTTTGCTGCAATTGACGACTTAAGGTTGATAATGAAATATTAAGCGCTTCTGCCAGCTTCCCCATCGCTAATGCTTGATTTTTGTTTTCATCAAAAAATAGCAAAATTCGAGTTTGTGAAATATTTAAGCCACATTTGTGATTTATTTCTTTTTTCACTTGATCTGCGATCGTACTAAAAAATAATACATCCATTCGTATAGTCCTTTTTCTCCAATGTAGATTACTATATACTTGTATTTTATCATTTAATATGGCATTTGATAATACCAAAAGGCTAACTTATCAGCAATATTGTATAATACAATGCACTTTTTATGTTGTAATATACAACTGAATGATATAGCAGACCTCGCGTGAAACATTTACTACTGTATTGCAGGTTTCAATTATGATTAGCTATAACTTATAAATATAATCATTTTAGAATCTGACTAAAAATTGATATAATATTACACGAACTTTGAGGTGATATTTATGGCATTTGATGGATTATTTATCCATAGTTTATTAAAAGACTTAGTCCCTACTCTGGTAGGTGGTCGCTTATCAAAAATTTATCAACCATTTGATCAAGACCTAGTCTTAATTTTTAGAAAAGATAGAAAGAATTATCAATTTTTAATTTCGGCCAATGCACAATATCCAAGAATGTATTTGACTAAACAAAACATTGCAAATCCTGATAAAGCACCTATTTTTGTCATGGTTTTAAGAAAATACTTAGAAGGTTCAGTTTTGCAATCGATTGAGCAAGTTGGCTTAGGTCGAATTGTCAACTTTCATTTTAGTAATCGAAATGAACTTGGTGATCAAGTCAAACTCATGCTTTCTGTAGAATTAATGGGACGTCATAGTAATGTCATCCTTTATAATCAAGAAGACAATCACATTATTGATTTACTTAAGCGAATTAATCCTGATGAAAATAGAGCGCGTGTTTTACTGCCAAAAGCAAAATATGAGTTGCCCCCACTAAAACCAGGATTAAATGGGTTGACTCTATCAGAAAGTGAATTTAAACAATTAAGTAGTGAAAACCAGCCTAATGAAATTGCTCAAAAAATGGATGGCTTAGATAAAGATGATCGAACTGAATTATTAGGCTATCTTGAAGACGATTACACTTATTCATCTTTTAAGACCTTTTTTAATCAGTTTGACAATCCGCGTGCTTTTATTTTAAAAACACCTAGAAATAAGCGTAAGATTTTTTGTTATTTGCCCTATCATTTAGATTTAGAGAAAGAAAGCTCTAATCCAGATCTGAATGCTGGCTTAGATGAATTTTATGAATATCAGGCAACACGTGATTGGGTTAAGCAGCGTGCAGGACAAGTTGAACGTGTAGTTAAGAATGAGCAAAATAAACTAACTAAGAAAGTTAAAAAACTTGAGAAGCAATTAGATCTTGCTGAAAATTCAGAGGGCTATAGAATTAAAGGCGAAATTTTAAATGCAAATTTGGCTCAAGTAAAACCTGGAATGACTAAAGTTTCATTACCTAACTATTACGAAAATAATGCTCCATTAGAGATTAAATTAGATCCTGCTCTCTCCCCTGCTCGTAATGCGCAAAAGTATTTTACTCGTTACAAAAAGTTACGTGATTCTATTAAGCACATTAATGAACAGCTTCGTATTGCTAAGGATAATATTCGTTACTTTGATTCAATTCAAACAGCTATTGACAATGCGGATCCACAGGATATTGATCAAATTACAGATGAATTGATTAATCAAGGATATTTACGTAAACAAAAGAAAAATAAGCGTAGGAAGAAAATCACTGAACGCAATTTAAATGAATTTAAACTTTCATCTGGTAAACACGTATTGGTTGGTAAAAACAACTATCAAAACGATTGGCTTACTCTTAAAAAAGCTAATAAATCTGATTACTGGTTTCATGTTAAGAATATGCCAGGCTCACATGTGATCTTACGCGATGATCAGCCTACTGATCAAGATATTAAAGAAGCGGCTGAGATTGCAGCTTACTTTTCTAAGGCTAAAAATTCCGCTCACGTACAAGTTGATTATGTGCAAGACAAGCGTGTGAAAAAGCCTAATGGTGCTAAACCAGGATTTGTAATCTACACTGGACAAAATTCAATTGAAGTAACTCCTGAAGAAAAGGAAATTATGAATAAAAAAATTGAAAAATAAAAATCATCGAACTAGTTAGTTCAATGATTCTCATAAATGCAAAGTCATATCGACTTTGCATTTTGTTTTGCTTATTAAATAGGTTGAGTAGTTAAAGCCAATGATTCTAGAACGTCTAAAATCAATTCCGCTGTTTCGATACTTGAGAAAACAGGAATATGTGTATTCAGCGCTTCATCTCTGATGCGCGATGCATCTTCGCTAGCTGCATCAGACAAATTAGTAATATTAACAACCATGACGATCTTATGTTGACGAATTTTATCTAGTAGATTTCTAGGGTCTTTATGAACCTTCTCCACTACTCCAGTAGTAATCCCAGCTTCCGCAAACATATTAGCTGTTCCTTCGGTCGCAATTAATTTGAAACCCAAGCGATCAAATCGGCGAGCTAGTTGGGTCACGCGATTCTTGTCTTCATCTCTGACTGAAATAAAGATTGTTCCATAACTTGGAATATGTAAATCACTTGCTTCATATCCTTTGTATAAAGCCTTAGCTAGTTGAGTATCTCGACCCATTACAGAACCTGAGGATTTCATATTTGAATCGAAAGTATTACCACTTGAATAATTAAGAAATGAAAATACTGGCATTTTAATATGAATAAAATCGCTGTTTTGCCATAGACCATTAGGATATCCTAGCTCTGCTAAATTTTTGCCAATTAAAGCTTCTGTAGCACAAGTAGTGATATCCTTATCTAGTGATTTTGATAAAAATGCTACATTATGACCTGCATATGGTTTAATTTGCAATAGATATAGGTCATTATCAACGAATAAATAGTGCAGATTAAAAATGCCTTTTGTTTTCAGCTGCTTAATTAATTTAATTGACTCTTGCTCAATCTTTTTTTGCTGCTCTTCGGTTAAATTTTGCGGCTGAATCACTGCAATTGAATCAGAGGCATGCGAACCTGTTTGCTCTAGATGTTCAATTATACCGGGCAAAGTTACATTGGTACCATCAGAGATAGCCGTTACCTCATATTTGTGTCCCTCAATAAAGCGAGAAATAGTTATTTGATCAAGTTGGTTTTCTGCTAAATATTTCTCTATTGCAGGAACATCATAAACAACTGCAGATTTTTGCTTGTTTTCTTTATTCATACCACCAATTAAAAGTGGAAAACCATATTTAGAAGCAAAAGCGAAAACCTGGTCTGTATCAGTTGTTTTATTTAATGCCGGGACCCGCTTTAAGGTAGTAAATTGTTGATCAAGCAAAGTAGTAATCTTATCCCGTGGATCGTCGTTTGCCTTTTGCCCAATAACGTGCAAACCACATTTTTCCAACTCTTTACTCAATGCACTGATTCTTTTGCCAGAAAATTGAACTAATACATCAGAAATATTTTCTCTTTTAGCAACAGTTAGAATATTTTCAACTGTAATGGAATCAAAATAAACTCGGTCAATATTCTTATACCTTGATGAAATCGATTCGTCATTATTTGATAGAAGCACAGTAACATAGCCATACTTATGTAAAGTATCGGCTGCGTGAGCAATCATATAGTCAAACTCGCTAGTAACCGAAACTTGAAGCGGCAACATGCCCAAAATCAAGATCTTTTTTTCAGCATTTAAAGCTTGTGCTTCATTTTGAACATCATATGCACTGTAGTAAGCACAAACATTAGGTTTATATATACCTGCTGAGCCGTCGATCTTCAAATATGATGGCTGCAAGTCAATTTTATTAATCAAAGAGCGAACTTCAGTAACTGATTTTTGTAAAATCTTAGCTAATAATGGGTTAAAGAATCCATAGTCTTTAGCTTCTTGCAGCAAATCACGCGAAGGCTGCTCCTTCTCTTGTAATAACTTTTTGCCAAGTCTTACAATGTGAAGCAATTTCTGATAATAAACCGGATGCAAATGTGTTACTTTTTGTAATTCAGAATATGGAATATCTTGATCAATTGCGGCTAATAATTTAACTAAATGCAATTCATCAGGATGTGCCAAATCATTCAAAATATCTGCAGTGGATTTTTCTTTTTCTTTTATAAAAGCATGCCAACCCAATTCTAAATTAATAGTTGCATCTAAGCCTTTCAGAAAAGCAGTTTCAAAATTACGCCCTACACCCATTGCTTCTCCACTTGCTTGCATGCGACTTCCTAGCAAATAGTGGTTATAACCGGATTCAGCAAATGACCAATATGGCATTTTAATTGCTACTGCATCTAAGGTGGGTTCAATTGAGGCATTAAGTCCAGATAGAGGATCGGTAATCTCATTCAGTCGATAACCGATAGCAACTTTGCTAACGACATATCCCACATCATACATTCCAATTCTTTGAGCCCAAACAGAACTTCGCGTCAAACGCGGACGAAGCGTCAAAAGCTTAGATCGAATTTGAGTTCCATGGTGTTTAATCGCAAAATGAAAACTAGCAAATCCAATGAGATCAAGATTAGACATGATTTTTCTAACGGTTATTCTTAACTCTTGAATATGATCATTGTTTAGGGTTAATGATGGCATCACAACTGCAGAGTCACCTGAATTAATACCTACAGCTTCAATAGATCCCGCAAAATTGATAAAAGCTAAATTGCCATCCTTATCACGGATTACGTCAACAATTACTTCTTCCCAACTAGATAAGTCTTCAGTTAAGCGATAATTCTTCCATGTAAAATTATCATTTTGCTTTTCTTCTTTAAAGTAACTGATTAAATCGGTAGGATTTGCAAATTGCAAATGTTCGTTGTGTACAAAACGGTTGTACTTAGTAACTAATACGGGAAAAGTGACTTTGTCGTTAATGCTTTCTAGCGCATTATCTAAATTATCCTGAATACTCTGATTAAGTTCCCAAGATTGCCCGGTATCAATATGTAGCTTAGTAAGCAACTCTGTCTTTTTCTGTTGATTCCCCATTTGTAGAGCACGCGAATTCAATGTTAGTAACTGAATTCCCATTTGTTCTAAAATGCCATCTTGTAATAACTTATGTGCAACCTTTAAACCATTAGTTGAACCATAAGCTGTCATAATTGCATCTGGCTCTTCCATCCGTAGAATTCTTTTCAGGAAGTCGAGAGTCATCGGTTCAAGATAGACTGTTACACCAGGTTTTTTATCAGTTGAAATTGTAGCTGGATTAGGATTAACTAGCACAACTTGAATGCCTTCTTCTGTCAAAGCATCAATTGCTTCTGTTGCCATAAGATCCATTTCTGCTACACTACCGATTAAAGTAGGGCCTGATCCGATAATTAAAACTTTATCTAAATCGTTTTCTAATGGCATATAACTACCCCATCATCTGTAAAAAATAATCAAAAATTTCATCTGCATCATTAGTGCCTGGTGCTCCTTCAGGATTAAAAGCAGTGGCGATCAATTTGTCTTTACTGTTCCAGAAGCCCGCCATCAGTTCACTGTGTAGATCAAAGTATTCACGATTCATATTCATCTTCACACTATCAGGCAACACTAGTTGGTCAATATTCATCGCTGTTTGCCAGATAGCATTACTATTTTGTTCAATCACTGGATAATTAATACCATCAAATTCTTGTGGTAATTGAACCAGTTCAAAGCCGAGATAATCGCTCAAAGTTAAAAAACCTAATCCGATTCCTAAAATTGGATACTTACCATAAAAATGATCTAAAACTGGCGTTAGCTGATTAATTACTTCTTCTGGTTTTCCTGGCCCATTTGAAATAATTATTCCTTCAGGACGTAAGTTTTCAATATCAATCGGACTGGCACTGTATGATAAAACTGTCGTATTTACTTTTCGTAAAGATAAAGCACGCAGCATTGAGTGCTTTAGCCCAAGATCTAGCACAGCTACAGTTCGTCCAACATTAGGGGATGCATATGCATTCTTAGTTGAAACAGTCGCAGATTTATTTTTAGGTAAAACTAGTGCTTTAATCTGATCAAAGGCATGCTCGTCATTAGTATCCATGATCGAAGCCTTAATTGTACCTTCTTCCATTAAGCGATGAACTAAAGCACGAGTGTCAACTTTGAAAATTGCAGGGATATTCTTTTCTTTCAAAAAAGAACTTAAATCTTCAAAATTTTCACTATCTGAAATATTTAATGCAATATCGTTAGCAATAATCCCTTTAACTACGGGATCAATACTTTCATAATCAATGGCATTAATACCGTTATTACCAATCATTGGTGAAGTAAAGACTAAAATTTTACCAGCATTAGTAGGATCTGTTAATGCTTCTTGGTAGCCAAAATTAGCCGTTTGAATTGCTAATTCACCGGTTGAAATAATACTGGCACCAATTCCTTCACCTGGAAATGAACTGCCATCTTCTAAAATCAAATAACGTTTCATATTATCACTTACTTGTTTGTTCTAGTTGAGCCAACGTTTCTTGAAAAATTTGTGGTGGTTCTACACTAAACTCTAGCCATTCGCCAGTACTTGGATGTTTAAATCCTAATACTTTAGCATGCAAAAATTGACCATGACCTTTCAAGGTTTTACGTGGACCGTATAATGGGTCTCCTGCAACCGGATGTCCAATATAGTCAAGATGAACTCTAATTTGATGGGTTCTTCCAGTTTCAAGCTGACACTCAATTAAGCTATAATCCTTGAACTGCTCAAGCACCTTGAAGTGAGTAATAGCTTTTTTGCCTGTTTCAACTACCGCCATTTTCTTGCGGTCATATGGATTGCGACCAATTGGTGCATCAATTACCCCATTTTCTTCCGCAAAATTACCATGAACAATTGCCCAATAAAGACGTTTGTTAGTCTTATGAGCCAATTGATCTTCTAATGATTCACGAGCCTTGGCGGTCTTAGCGATCATTAATAAACCAGATGTATCTTTATCAATCCGGTGGACAATTCCAGGACGAAATCCTTCTGGTGATTGTGCTAAGGCCTTGGTGTGATATAACAACGCATTTACTAAAGTATGATCTGGATGACCTGGTGCGGGATGCACTACCATACCTTGAGGCTTGTTAACTACAATGACATCATCGTCTTCATACACGATATCAAGTGGAATATTTTCGGGTATAACATCTAACGGTTTAACCGCTGGAATATTAACTTCGATTTTATCTCCCGCCTGAATCTTATAAGATACTTTTTCGACTTTGCCATTAACTAGGATATTTTGGTCTTTAACCAGTTCTTTAACTCTAGTTCGAGATAGATCAGGAATTTGTTCTGAAACAAACTTATCTAAACGTCCCTTTTCGTTTTTTACTTCAAGTGAATATTCTTTAGTCATGTTGTTCTTCCTTACCTTCAATAAAAATTAAGTAAATGAACACAAGGATTACTCCAACAGTAATTGCGGAATCCGCAATATTAAAAATGTTGAAGTGAACAAAATCAAGCTGAAGCATATCAACTACATATTTTAAATGCAAACGATCAATAAAATTACCAACAATTCCACCTAAGATGAGGGCTAAACCCACATCAAACAAGGTATTCTTGTACTTTTTGTTAAAAAGAAAATACAAGCAAACACTAATGGCAATAATACTGATAATGTAAAAAAGCCACATTTGACCAGTTAAAATGTTCCAAGCCGCGCCATTATTTTGTAGATAATTAAAAGAAAGAATTCCAGGAATAATCTGGTGTACTTCTCCTATAGCATAATGAGCAACAATATAATTTTTTAGTCCTTGATCAGCAAGAACGACAACTAATGAAATAATTAAATATAAAAATTGCATATTTTTTAGAATAATCCACTAATTTTACCATTGTTATCAACGTCAATGTCTAAGGCTGCAGGATGCTTAGGTAAACCAGGCATATCTAGCACGTGACCAGTAGTGACTACGATAAAACGAGCTCCATTTTTTAAACTAATTCCCTTTACATGAAGCTTAAAATCAGTTGGAGCACCTAATTCATTCTTATTATCAGTGAATGAATATTGTGTTTTAGCGATAATTACAGGTAAGTTAGCCTTGTCTAACTTTCTTAATTCTTCGATTTGTTTTTCAGCTTTTTCGCTGTATTCAACTCCGGCTGCATGATAAATCTTAGTGGCGACTTTTTCAATTTTATCTTTAACATCGTCATTATCTGCGTATGTTGGAGTTAAATTTGCTGCATTAGAATTAGCTAAATTAATCACAGCTTGAGCAGCTTTAATGCCACCTTTTGAACCTTCACCATGGTAAGTAACCACTTGAGCTTGAACGGCCTGTTCTTCAATTAATTGCTTAAGTAAAGCGAGTTCTTGGTCAGTATCTGAAGCAAAACGATTGATTAACACGATGACCGGCACATTGTATGAACGCATGTTGTTCATATGACGCTTGAGGTTTTTAAAACCTTCTTTTAAAGCATCTAGGTTTTCTTCATCTAAGTGATCAGTTGAGCCTAAAGCTTGATACTTCAATGCACGAACAGTTGCTACAACTACTGCAGCATCGGGCGTCTTGTCCAGATGTCTTGAGACAAAGTCCATGAACTTTTGCCCACCAAGATCACTACCAAAGCCGGCCTCAGTTAATACATAGTCGCTTAAATGCAAAGCCAAGTTTGTCGCAATGACGGAATTGGCTCCATGCGCGATATTAGCAAAAGGCCCCCCGTGCACTAATGCTGGTGTGTGTTCCAAGGTCTGTACTAAGTTAGGCTTCAGCGCATTAGACAATAGTGCAGCAATTGCACCTTGGAATCCTAACTGTTTAACATAAACCGGCTTATCATCTTTAGTGTAGCCAACTAGCATATCACCAATTCTACTCTTTAAGTCGTTGATATCTGTTGCTAAACAGAGAATTGCCATTAATTCATTAGCAACAGTAATAGCAAAACTAGCTTGGTGCTCAACACCATTGAATTTAGAGCCTTGACCAACCGTGATTTTTCTTAAAGCACGGTCATTAACATCAAGCCCACGCTTAAGTAAAATTCGGTCAGGATCAAGATTTAGGCTATTGTCTTGGTAGATGTAGTTATCAACTAAAGCTGCAAGTGTGTCAATTGCAGCAGTTAAAGCATGCATATCTCCTGTGAAGTGTAGGTTGATATCTTCCATAGGGATGATTTGTGCTTTCCCACCACCTGTAGCACCGCCTTTTAATCCAAAAACAGGTCCCATCGAAGGTTCACGCAAGGCGATCATCGTATTCTGGTGCAACTGATTGTGAATTGCATCCCCCAAGCCAATTGTAATCGTTGACTTACCTTCCCCAGCGGGAGTAGGAGAAATTGAGGTTACTAATACTAATTTACCTAACTTTTTACTAGCACGAGTCCTGTTAATGGCTTGCCAAGTAATCTTAGCCTTATCATGACCATAAGGTTCTAAGTCTTCCTCTTCCTCTTTCAAGCCTACCTTAGCGGCTATTTCATTAATAGGTAATTCTTTGGTTTCTTGTGCGATTTCAATATCTGATTTCATTATTGCTTATTCTTCTTTCTAGACATCATTAAAACAGAATAGCTTTGGTAATCACTTTTTAGTTGATAAACTTGAAAATTACGCCAACTTGAAAGCAAAGTCATTTGATTGATTTTTACTTTTGAACGATATGGCAACTTGAGTAATATTTTGTCTCCACCCTTTTGCAAGTAAGAAAAGGACCAAGTATAAACTGCTAAAAGTAAGAAAATGATACCAACTACTATTCCAGGTATACTAATTGCTTTGTTCCCTTCATAGCCCAAAATAAAGGCGATAAATAGAACGATTAAGAGCCAAGAATAATAGATAATTCCTGCAACTCCTAGAAACATGAAATGCCGTTTAGATTTTAGAATTTAGATCACACCCTATTTATTTAATCATGTCTATTGTATCAAAGATTTAATCAAAATAAGAGGGTTGAACTTACAGCAATTAAATATAAGTCCAATCCTCTATCACATTTATTTACTTTACTACTGCTATTTCGTCTCTAACCTTTATATTGCTTGAATCGATGCCAGGTTTTTGACCGTGAAGATTAAAGTCTAAATCAACTGTCGGTTGAAACAGTAAGACATGTGTTGAACCACCAAAGTGGAACATGCCCAATTGCTCACCTTTTTTGACATGCTGTCCAATACGAACAGTAATTTCGTTGTTTGATACATCTCCCATACCTACGGCTACAAAGCACATCAGGCCTATCTTAGGGTTATCAGCTTGAATAAAGATTACAGCACGTGTTGCAGTTGAAGTTAAAAAGGCTTGTGAGTCATTAGCAGCTACTGGAGCAGCACCATTTGGATTTTCGAAACCTTGACTTAACGCTTCACCATAGTAGCTACCATTGATGTGATATGCTTTAACAATCTTACCACTAACTGGACTGTTCCAACGGTGATAGCTTAAGGCGCTTAAAAATGCCTGATAAATAGTGCCACCCTCGAATTTAGAAGTCCAAGGATCATTATGAAGTAGATCAAGCAAGGAATATGGTTGCCCCTTGATCCAAAACTTATTTTTCAAAGGAACATTTCTAGCAATTCTAAATGGAGCAGATTCACACGCGTTGGCAATTACATTTGGATCATCAGCATTCACTACTGGTCTAACGTCGTTTTTAAAAGTTCTAGTGAAAAAGTCATCCCATGATCTAAAACCTAGTTTTTGCTTTACATCATTTGATCGACAGTTAAATAAATCTAAGAAATCGTCACCTTTAGCTTCTTTAGCCATCTCATTTAGTGCAGTATTAGATAACCAACCCTTGTCTGAAGTATTCAACACATAAGTTGAATCTTCCGATTGTAAATATCTTCCCCAATAATTAAGGATATTTCTAAATCGTGCATTAACTTTGGGATCATTAAACAGAACGTAACCAGCTTTAGTCCCCATTGGATAGTCTAAAATAGCATTAATCGGGGTACCAACTAGTCCTGTTGTATTTCCTGGATAATCACCAGTTTTCGTATCATCAGTGTCTGAACCTAGTGAAATGTACGTGATCTTAATAGGTTCAAAGTGATCACCATGTTTAACAACTTCAACAGCTTTGGCATTTCGATTTGGAGTATAACCTTGAATTTCTGGGGGCATTGTATTCACTAAAACTACCAATTGTCCAGTTACTATACTTAATCACCTTCCCTGTTTGCTAATGTGCGATAAAGAAGTAATAGAAGTGTAAAAAATTTTGCCGTTCCTATCCGGCACTTAGGGCTGTGTCGGATAGGTCAGGCGTTAGGCTTCCGGCAAGTCTATCTTGCCGACAAAGCTGTAATAAATCTCAATGTCCTGCCTGCGGGTGCCGTTCTCGTCATAGCTGCACTCATGCACGACGATTTTCTCAATCATTTCCCGCAAGAGGGTGGGGGTCAATTCTTCAAAAGCAAGGTGCTTTCTCACAATCCCCATGAATTTCTCGGCGTTGACGGTGGCGGCCTGCGACTTGGAAAGTTCCTCCTGCAAAGCGGCAGCCCGGTCTTTCAGTTCCCGCTGCTCCTGCTCATAGTCCGCCGACAGCTCCATGAAACGCTCGTCGCTGATTTTGCCGCTTACATTGTCCTCATACAGCCGCTTGATAATGCGGTTCACTTCGGCAATGCGTGTCTGGGCCTGTTCAAGCTGCTTCGTGGCTGCGGCGGTCTTTCTCTTGCCGCCGATTTCGTTCTGCTGGATGAGCAGCTTTACAAAGCGGCTCTCATGCCTGGCGGCGTATTCCGTCACTTGCCGGAGATTGGAAAGCACGCCCGCCGTCAAAAGGTCGGTGCGGATAAAGTGTGCCGTACAGTCACGGGTACGCTTCTTGTAGCTGCCGCAGATATAACAGTCCTGCTTGCGGTTCTTGTTCTGATACCGCTGCTGATACAGCACATGGCCGCAGTCGGCGCAGAACAGCATACCAGAGAACAGCCCCACTTCATCATAGCGGTTCGGGCGTTTTCGCTGCTTGCGTAACTCCTGCACACGCTCCCATGTTTCCGTGTCGATAATCGGCTCATGGTGATTTGGGAAGATAGCCTGCTTCTCGATGGGGTTCTCAACGCTGTGCTTGACCTTGTAAGAGGGCTTCTCCGTCTTGAAGTTTATCAGACAGCCAGTGTACTCCCGGTTTTCCAGCAGATGGACGGCGGTGCGGTCAAAGTCGCCGCCCAGCTTCCGGGCGGTGATAGGCTTCGTCCTGTCTGGCGTGAGGTAGGACAGCCGCCCCCGGCTCTCCTTGACGGTCACACCCTCCCGCAACAGCAGAGAGGAAAACTCGTCAAAGCTGGCAGCGGTGGCAAGGGCTTTCCGTAGGGTCTGCCGCAGCTTCTCCTTGTTCGTTTCAAACTTGGTCTGCCGGGGCGTGATACCGCCTGCAATCATGGGGGCGTTCTGCTTGTCCAGTGCGGCCTGTCCCTTTTTCTGCGCCCAATATTCCCGGTCTGTGACACGGTTCTTGCTGCCGTTCAAGAGGTCGATTTGGTAAAGTCCTTCCCGGTGGCACATCTCCATGACCTCGGACTTGAAGTAGCGTAGGGCTGCGTCGGTGCAGCGGTGCTTGCACCCGGCTTTCGTGTCCGCTGGCCTGTCCATGTAGGGCAGGAACGGCACTTCCTCTATCCGCAGGCTGTTAATGACGATATGCACATGGATGTTGCCGCTGTGGTTATGCCCGTCCGGGTGGGTGCAGACAAGGGCCTGATGGCCGGGGAAATGCTCTTTACAGAATTGCTCCCCCAACGCCTGCGCCCGGTCTACGGTCAGGCCGTTGTCCGGCCCGTCCCGTGGGTCAAAGCTGATGATATAGTGGTGGCTTTTCACATCCTCCCGCCGCTGATTTTTCTCATAGCGGAGATTGGAGCGCATACACGCAACGGCAAAATCCTCGCCGCCGCAGTTCAGCGTGGACAAGCGATAATCCTCACGGGGGATAAGCCTGCCGTTTTCATCAAGGACGGGCTTCATAGTAAATTCGTCATGCTCAAAGAGCAGGTATTGTTCGGCGGCTCCGTAGTCGGCGTTCTTAGAGCCTAAATGCTTGAGTGTTGCCAACGGCGTCACCTACTTTCTTTAGGACTTCATACTTGAGGGCGGCAAGGTCGGCGGCCGCTTCCCGCAATTCCTTTGCCATAGCCGGGTAGGGGCTATGCCACTCGTTGAGGGTGCGGGCAATCTGGTTGAGATTGCCGCCAATCCTGCCGTACTCGGCTGTGAGCTTCCCGACAGCGGAGAGCAGCTCGTCATTGACTGACGACACATGGAGTACGGGGCGTATGGTAGTGCGCCGGATGGCCTGCCGGAGAAATTCGGACTGACTGATACCATAGGGCGCAAGCCGTTCTGTGAAGTCGGCGTATTCTTCATCGGTCAGCCGGGTTTTCACAACATGGCTGCGGTGGGGGGTGTTGTATCGCTTCGGCATGGGCTGTAAACCTCCTTTCACTTATCACAAAAAATGGGCTGGTCTGTTAGCTATTTTCGGGGCATTTCCTGTCTGCCGGACAGAAATATTTTTGCGGCGTAAGCCGCATAGCAGGGTTTGGGGAAGGCACTCCCCAACAAGTTTCCCGCGAGGGGCAAAACCGCAGAATTGCGGATTTTGGCACCGTGGTAGAAACTTGCTCTAAGTAAGCCGTAGATTTCCCCTTGCACTTACTACTCGTATAGCTGCCGCCTGTTTTGGCCGGATTTCTGCAAAAATCTTACGGCGTGGGGCGATTTTTACCCGCAGTTCTTTCTTTCCGCTAAAGATACATTTCAAAGGCCGCCAGCTACCCGCTTGCCGGGAATTTTCTCAAATTTTCCTTTGCCTTAGAAATACAGAAAATGCAGATTTGGCTACCGCCGCAGAAAATTTTTTGTTTCCGGCTTCACCTACCTACTACGGATGACTTTGCGATTTTGCCAAACGGATAAAGAAAAAAGCAGCAAATCTTTTTCAGACTTACTGCTTTCGCTGGCCGCCGATGGGCGGTGGATATTCAGTTTTGAAAGTTCAGGTCAGGTTGGCCCGATGATGGATAGCACAATAAATTCCTGTTTTCCCTTTAAGGCATTGTGCATTTTTTCTATTTCTCTTGATGATTATTTTTTTCATAATCAATCAATGTACCTATAACAATTCCAATCAACATTCCGATACCTGCACAAATAGAAATAGCAAAAAGATTTTGCAAAAACGCCCATGCCAACACACCTATGCAACCACCGACAATAAATCCTGTTAATAAGCCAATAGTTAAGTATTTATTACTTTTCATATTGCTATATCTCCCCTAAAAGTATATTTGTCGTTGGTTCTATTATACTATGACCTGCTTCCTTTAGGAATAGATGAATTGTAAACTGGCTGGAGTGAAACCGCTAATGACAGCCAGTGTTTGTTCTTTGTTTATCGGTCAAAGCGAAATTTGAACAGGGCGGCAATGAGCTGTTGCTTTATATGTTCCTCAACTTCGGCGTTGACTTTCCCGTGTACTTTGGAACAGTAGCGGATATATCCGGCATAGTGGGAAAGAATGGTGTCGATTGCGTCCGGGTCGCCCTCATGGGCTTTGACGATTGTTTCATAGGGGAGAAGTTTACTCATAGTCATTTCCCTATCTTCTGAAACATATAGCGCACCTTGTCCAGGCGGCTGTTTGGACGGCGGGGCTGGATGACTGGCTTGCCGACAGCGGCCTGATACCCTTTCAGTTCTGTAAGGCATACGCTCTGCCCGTTGGTGTAAGAGGCCAGATCAGTACGGTATGCCTGTATACAGCGGGCGGGAATCTCGCCAGTAAAGACAACTTCATCCTTTTTTACCTGGACCGTTTCGATGGTGGCACAGTATTTCGGTGCATCATGATAAGCCCTGGAAAGATATTCCCGGGGCGCATAGAGGGTGAAGGAGAGATAAGGTTCCAGCAGTTGCGTCCCTGATTCCTTCAATGCCTGTTCCAATACAATCGGGGCCAATGAGCGGAAGTCCGCCGGCGTGCTGACCGGACTGTAATAAAGCCCGTATTCAAAGCAAATCTTACAGTCCGTTACGTTCCAGCCGAACAAGCCCTGCTCCAGCCCGTAACGGATACCATCCCTGACAGCGTTTTGAAAACTCTGGTTCAAGTATCCCAGCGAAACCCGGCTCTCGTATTGTACACCGGAGCCAAGCGGGAGTGGTGTAACAGACAGTCCGATGGATGCCCAAAACGGGTTGGGCGGCACCTCGATATGGATGGTGTGGCTGGCTGCTTTGAGCGGCCGCTCCATATAAATGACGTTGGGTTCCTTTACCACTGTTTCAAGCTTGTATTTTTCCGACAGCAAAGCGGAAACAACCTCCAACTGCACCCGGCCCAAAAAAGAAAGAATGATCTCATGGGTGATGGAATCCACCTCGCAGCGCAAAAGCGGGTCAGTATCCGCAAGTTGCGTAAGAGCGTCCAGCAGCCGTTCTCTTTGCGCTGCCGTTTTCGGCGCAATCGACGTCCGCAGCATGGGGAGGGGGGCCTCACGCCACCTTTTACGAGGGAGCCGGGTTGGGTCCCCTAATACATCGTTTAACCTCACGCTGTCGCTGGGAAGGATAACAATTTCACCCGGATAAGCGGTGTCTGTCCGAACAATTTTCCCTTTGGATGGAATACGCATCTCTGTGATTTTCAGCTTTTCTCTCCCGGCCAGGGCCACCGTATCCCGCAGGCGCAGCGTTCCGCTGTATAGCCGTAGATAGACACGCCGCTGGCCGCAATCTGTATACTCCACCTTGAAAACGCTGCCGCATAGGGCGGCGCTCCCCTGTTCCCCAATCGGTTGGAACAGCCCTGTCACCGCATCCATCAACGGTTGAATGCCAAGGCCCTTTTTGGCGCTGCCATAATAGACCGGGAACAGGGAGGCGTCTTGAACCCGCCGCTGTTCCTCCCGCACAAGTTTTTCCCGGCTGATTGGTTCTCCTGCGATATACTTTTCCAATAATTTATCGTTATTTTCGATGACCGCATCCCATGCTTCTATGTCGGTATTTTCCTCCAGGACTATTTCCGGGGACAGCGACACCGTCTGCTTGATGATAATATCGGCGGAGAGCTTATCCCGAACAGACTGAACCACGCTCTGCAAATCAACGCCAGCCTGGTCGATCTTGTTGATAAAGATAACGGTGGGAATGTTCATTTTCCGCAGGGCATGGAACAGAATACGGGTCTGGGCCTGCACGCCATCTTTAGCGGAGATCACCAAGATGGCCCCATCTAAAACAGCCAAAGAGCGGTACACCTCCGCCAAAAAATCCATGTGGCCGGGCGTATCCACAATGTTGACTTTACATCTGTGCCACTGGAAGGAAGTGACTGCCGCTTGAATGGTAATCCCACGCTGCCGCTCCAAAAACATGCTGTCCGTCCTCGTTGTCCCTTTTTCGACGCTCCCCGGTTCTGAAATGGCTCCGCTGGCATATAGCAGGCTCTCCGTCAAGGTCGTCTTTCCAGCGTCTACATGGGCAAGAATTCCAATATTGATTATTTTCATGTGATTGTCCTCCCTTTACTGCCCCGAAGGGCATAAAAATCCCCAGCAGTAAAATACTTTTACCACTGGGGATGATAATTTGCGGACATACACATATACAGCATACACCTGTTTGTGAGTGCTGTATATGTGTATGTCAAAATTGATAAGGCAAAAGTATTCTTAAATTGGGTACAAAAAACTAAGCCCCTACAAAAGGGACTATCATAATCCTTTGTTCCCACTATTTGATTATAGTTTTATTTAAGAATACCTTGCCGCATATTTTTTACTCCTTTTCCGGAATTGAATTATATCACATCAGTTTTAGGAAAACAAGTATCTAAAAGAAATTTTTCTTTCCCTTATATGTAACAATCATACCGGCTTCCTAACGTTCAGAATGGTTTCTACTGTCTGCTGCGGTGTTTGGTTGGAATTGTCCAGCCAAAAGCCGATCCGTGGTGTTGTCTGCATTTTACTAAATACAAATTCAATGTATACAGAAAGAAATATATAAGGAGTGGGAGGGATTCCGCCGTAGTCGGCATTGTAGGAAAATCCAAAAGTTTAGATTTTCTCAAAATGCTTATCTTTTGGTCTTTGGTTCGGAATAGTGTAGTGCTGGCGGTCTATCTATTGTTTTCGGTTGCTTGCTTCTTTACCGTACATGAGCATTACTTCATCTAATGTCGCAGTTCTCGTTAGCGTTATCAATTGACTAGCATCAATGGTATTGCCATCAGGTCTGACTACCGTAATTTGACGTTTGATCATTTCGTTTAAATCATTTTGACTAACACCAGTTAGATAATTCTTACTTGGATTATCTGGCAACTTATCAGTTGACTGCTTTGGATCATTTGGTGTGATAACTATTACTTTATGCTTCAAATGAATATCAATTGGATCATTGTCAGAAGCTTTAAATTTATAGCTGGTTGGTAACATACTTACTAATTCATAACCTGCGGGGATGATAAAGTCACCATCATGATAGGTTAGTTTCTTCAGCTTGGCCTTGACCGATTTCTGCCTTATTAGCATTGGCATCCTGGTTAGGCTGAACTTCGATTGGCTTAGCAGTTGCACTAGGCTGCTCTACCCCCATTTTGAGTTTGAACATTAGAATTTTTTACTTTGCTTTCAGCTAATTGTCTAGCTTTAATAGTTGATTCGGGTTTAGAGACTGTCAAATTATTTTCTGTATGATTTTCAACAGAATTATCTGCAGTATTATCGTTTTCTTGAGAAGTTGGTTCAGCAGCCTTACCAGAAACATCATCTGTTTTATCTTTATTTAAACCAGCTTACACAGAAGAATCTGCTTTCTTCTGTACTACTTTCGCAGTTTGCACACCGCTATCTACCGTACTTGCTTGTACAGTATTTGTATTAATCGCACCAACGTAAAACAAAGTTGATAACAACACTGAAGTGACACCGATAGATAATTTACGTATTCCAAAATGCTGAACTTGATCCGCATTTTGCTGTAATTTATTTTTCAGTGTTTTCTTTCATGTCAAAGTCATATCAATCATTCTTCCTTATGTATTAATAAATTTTTCACATCATTATCTAGCAATTGTTATTATAATCTTGTTTGTAGTTATTGTATCAATGAAACATAACACAAAAGCTTTGGTCTTATTTTTAATAAAATTTCAGATTAAAAAAGCCGTGTCCGGTTTAGGGATGCGACTCGTCGATGTTATTAATTTTTTAAATATTCATCTAGTCTTTGTAAAATCTCAGCTCTTAGTGATTCAATTCTCTTAGCTATTGATTGCCACATGAATTTATCTTCAAAGCGGTCACAATAAGAGTAATATTCAGCTTCATTTATGTATTCTAATGCAGATAATGGATCTTCATCTGTACCATACCTTTTGTACAAACATAGCGCTAAACGATAATAAATATCTGATTTAATATCATCATCAATACCAGATTTATTAGCAAAATCTTCTGCTTTGATATAGTACTCAAGAGCCAAGTTGTAATTTTGTTTTATTGCATCTCCATAGAAGTAACTATCTCCTACTTTATAACAGGCTTCTGCACTACCGTCATCTGCGGCAATCTTAAAGCAGTAAAACGCCTTCTTGTAATCACGCTTCCCTGTGTACGACCATATTCATAAATATAGCCCAAATTACAGATAGCTTGAGTGTTACCTAGCTTTGCTGCATATTCATAATATTTTTGTGCTTTTAGGTAATCACCATTGCGGTAGGCCTCAGCGCCTATATCTAATAATTTATTTGATTTTTGGAATTTATCGTCTTCATCCATTATTCTGTCCTGATTATATCAAAATCTCTGAAAAACATGTTTATCGATAATTTAACACCATATCGATTATATCCTGTGCTTGCTGCAAATCTGCAGAACTGATCACTTTGACTTTATCTGGTATTTTAAAATCTTTATGATAATCAACAAATCGTTTAATTATATCCATATTCACCGAATATTCTCGATCATGATTGCGCTGTGCAAGAATTTTTAAGGCATGATTCAAAGACTTTTCACTGAATGGATCTTTAGAATTCAGCAATGGCTTAAAACAATCAATGACATATACTTGATAATCGACTGGCACTCTTTTCAGAATATCGCTGATTGGATTGAATCCATGACCAGCCAGATTCGTATTATCTATGACAGTTGGCAACTTATTCTGCAAACGTGTGTCTAGTTCTTCATAAAAAATATGCCATACAATTGATTCTGTTTGCGGGACAAAATTTATCTGAGGGTGACCATTATTAGAATTGATCCCATTTAGGCGAATTCTAATTTCATCTCCAGAAATAGTATAGTTTTGTAAATTATTCATCTTAATAAAACTAGATTTACCAGACGCTTGTGGTCCTAGCATTAAGATTAAAGGTATCTTTTTCATTTTATTGGTCATCCTGATAGAATAAATCTCTAAATTTCTTGTGTTTATACTGTTGTGCAAGTTGCGGTGTCTTCCAAGCAACACTATTTGTCCATAGTCCTGCACCCTCACCAATAACTACAACTGACTGACCGTTTTCAGTATGAGCACCATAATAAATACCATCACCAGCACCTTGCATCCAGGTACGGACATTCAAGTAATCAATGTTATGGATCTTCTTCCCTATCATCTGTGCCATGCCCCAATTCTTAGTAGCATTTCTATAAGACTTGGACATGTCGCTATATAAATGCTCGTTAGCAAATTTAACGTTAATTTTATGTAACTCTAGTGAACTGTAGCCATCATTGATTTTATTTTGACTAATCTTAATAGTTTCTAGTTTGTCATCATCAGCAGGATAAGTATACCAAGTTCCTTGTAGTTCTTTTGGTACATTTAATAGTCCATCATCTCCAGGCAAGTTAGATTTTTTACCAGTAGAATTCGGAGAAGCATTATTAGAATCTGAACGTTCATCGTTAACTTTGGCATTTTTAGCCAAGCTATTCACCAACTTATCTGAATCCCGTTTATTCAAATAAGCAATCATTTCTTTCATAGTAACTGATTCTAGCTTTTTACCATTTAAAAAGAGATAATAAATATTTTTACCATTTATTTGTTTCAGAGTATATCCTGCATTTTCTGAAACCATGTAGGCTACTCCGCTACCTTCATTCATATATGAATAATCTGATTGATTCTTCAAATCAACTTCGATCCCATTTTGCTTGCCATTAAGCAAGACTTTATTCCAACTGCCAGAGTAACGATTACCTGCATATGCAACTACAACTGCAACAGTTTTTTGTGGAGTTAAGTCCTGAGCAGATAAATGCCCCATTCTTGTAGGCTTTTGATTATTTTTAGCAGTTTTTATAGTTGCATTTTTCTTTGGTGCAGTATTTTGCTTAGAGTTTTGACTGCATCCCGTTAAAGCTAAGCCAGCTAACAAAACTAACGATAGTTTCCCGATTTTTTTCATTTCATCCTCAACTTTCTAATCAACAATATTTTATCATTTATTTACCAGCTAAAAAGTGTCCAGAGAAAATGGTTCTAGCTGTCATTATACTTTCAGCTATTAAAGCACTACAATAGTGTGTACAGGGATACAGTCAAAGTAGCTGCAATTCTAAATATTGGAAAGGAAGATTTCATGAAATATCTATCAAGAAATCAAGCAGAGCAATGGCTGAATCAACATACGCTTTACGGTCAAAAGAAAAATGGTTTCACCAATAAATTTATGAGAACGTTAAAGAATAGCTATCGTTTGGTTCCTGATAAAGATAGCATCTTCGGCAAGAAATACAGCATGCGCGACTTAAAAGAATATGCGAATGATGTAAATCCTAGACAAATCGCTTAAGCAAAAAGGGCACCACTTCAATGTGATGCTCTTTTATTATGCTCTCATGTAAACTTTCACTACAAGATACAAACGCTTGCCGTCCCAATGAAAAGTCTTGGTTTTGCCAAACAAAAGATTACCTTCATCCATCAAACGACTTAAGATCAAATTGTTGCTTCTAGGTAAGTACCCTAGCTTAAGTCCACCAGTTGTGTATACGCTAATTGCGTGTTCGTCAAATTCATTATTGGGCTCACGCATTAAAGCTAGCGGATCATTTTCATGCAACTTTGGCACAACATGATCCGCTAGATCAAGATACTGACTACCAGCTAATTCACAACCATATAGAAAAACGTCACGTGCGTTGCTGGAATTACTATATTGAAGCCGCTTGAGTTCGTCCACTTGCGTTTGCAACTTTTCGACCTGATCAAGTAAGTCTTCAAAAATATTTTGTGGTGGAACATGGATAGTATCGTTAGGATTGTGGAATTGCATAGGTGTAGTCCTTTCTATGGTTGAGTTTTATTTTTCAATGACCTGATAAAAAATCATAATTGTATTAGTTGTAGTTATTTGTTTTCTAATGCTTCATCCAAGCTGTGTTTAATCTCGCTTCTTAATAATTCAATTCTCTTAGCTATTGATTGCCACATGAATTTATCAGTAAAACGATCACAATAAGAATAAAATTCAGCTTCATTAATATAGTGAAATGCGATTAATATATCTTGATCCGTGCCATATCCTTTATACCAGCATAAGGCCAAGCGATAATAAATATCTGACATAATATCATCATCGTCGTTTGTTTCATTAAGAAGTTGCACAGCTTCTTGATAATATTCGAATGCTAGACCATAGTCTTTCTCTCCTGCATCCCCATAAAAATAAATATCGCCAACTTTATAGCAAGCTTCTGCACTACCACTATCTGCAGCTTTCTTAAAACAATAGAAAGCCTTCTCATAGTCTCGCTTACCAGTGCGGCCATATTCATAAATGTAACCTAGATTGCACATAGCTTGAACATTTCCAAGTTTAGCTGCTTGAGTATAGTACTCTTGTGCTGTCACATAATCACCTTTGCGGTATGCCTTAGCACCGATATTTAATAATTCATTTGATTTTTGAAAATTCTCGTCCATTTTATGCCTTATTCTTTAGCTAAATTCTTAAGTATTTTATCAATCTCTTGTTGATGTAAATGATGATTGAACTTTTTATGCAAGCGATTGACTTCTTGAATTAACTTTTGCTTTTTAACTTCATCTTCTTTACTCAGTTTCGGTGGACGTGGTTCATCACCATATATGAAGTCCTCGAATTCTTCATATGAGCCAAAAGATTCCTCTAGGCCCTCATCTATTTCTTTGTCGGCTGCTTCCAACTCCTTAACCGCCTCGGGCAATTTTTCCTGTTCAACTCCGAAAAAAGATGCATCCCACAAAATCTCAATTATCAAATCATTAAGATAATATTGTGTCATTTCTGTATCAGCTACCCAGTAACCCATGATTTCTTCTTGAGGAGTATATTCAATCCCATAGTTGGGTGCTTCAACGCCTTTTTCTTGAAGATCAGCTACAGTACACAGTCCACGATTTGGGTCTAATTTGTAACTACCCAAATATTCATACATGTAAAAAATCATTTGTCTATCATTTGGCTTGACTTCCATGGTTTCGAGACGTTCTATATATTTTCCAATAACTTTATTTGCTCTTTCTTTTGCTTGAGCAATTGTTAGATCATCATCAAAACTATCCAATTTGTTAGGATGCTCATAGAAAAACTTTCGCAGTAATTCTTTTTTATCCATCTCACGCAATGTCTCTTGGACTGTTTTCATCTGCATCACCTTCCTTATATTGAATCATAACTAGATTATATTTGTTCATCGCCCATCAAACTACATTTTATATTGAAAAAATCCATGCACGATTAAAATATTGCACATGAATTTTTCGTTAACCAAATATTTTTCTTTTAGGTGTAAAAATTTTTAGGCGATGATTGTCATGGTGATGGTAAACCTTAATCACATCATCATAGTTAATTTGCTAAATGCAACCTTGAATCCATTGACCGTCTTTTTTTACATCAAAAATATGTTGCCACGATTGTTCAATTATTTGATGTTTCTTTGATTCTGGAAGAGCTTCAATTCTGTCATCTTCCTTAGAATACTTTTCAAAATCCATATCATCTGGAGGTACAAAACCATCCATTAAAACTACATGCCATAGATCAAAATCGCTTAATAAAATTTTGTTTGCAGGCAATTCTAACTCGATACAAGCTTGATTTGAATAATATCTATTTTGGGGAACAATATGATCATCTTGTGCATACCAACACCAGATAGGTATAGTTGTATTTTTAGGAGGTAACGCAATTTTTTCTTGCATCTGCTCGGCCATCCAGCGATAGGCTTTAGTAAATTCATCTTCTAGTAAATGATCACGAGGATGAAGTAACTGTGATAAATTTTCGTTGGTATAATAAACACCATTCTTTTTGAGTTGCAACCACACTGACCAAGGTTGTATTGTCCCATACTTTCATAGTGTAATCCTTAACTAAGAAGCTTATAAAGACTCATAATACTTACGAATCTTATTAGCCATTAGCTTTACTCTTTCTTCAATGAATTCATGATAATCTTCAAAAGTTGCGTTTCTCAACATAGTTGGAATGGCATTTTCTTCAAATGATTTATCAGTAGCATAACTAATGACCTGATCATCATTAAGATAATCCTTAGGAGCCCTATCCCCTATTTGAATATTTCTAGGTTGATTCAACCAAGTATAATTGGCAACTCTGCTGTATTCTCTTTCTGAAAATCCATTCTTTCTCATGTATGCTTTTGGAAAAATATGGTGAATATTGCCATTGCCCGTAATCATACTTCTAACTGTTTGATCATTTTCAAGCCAACCCACAGTGTTGTCGCGTACTTGTGCCATTAAGAAAAGACGCCATACACTTGATTGTGTTGAAGTACCACGTAATGCATTAATACAATTGACGTTCCAAAAGTCATCAGTTAAATTTTGATTCAAAACTGACTCAATTGTTTCTTTTACATGATCCTTATTGTCAGCAATCATTTTAATATCCATTTCCGCATGTGTTTCAGAGGAACCACTATATCTTCCAATTAATGCAGACATAACAATCCACTTCTTAACTAATTGTTCAATCTCTTGTTCTGGAAGATTGGTATTCTTTTTAAGGTATAAGTATAAGGTGTATCCAAAATTCAAATTACCATAACTCTTTAAAACTAAAATTTGATGATCAATCATTCCCATGCTTTGAAGGATCATCTCGTAGTTTTCAAAATTAACTTTGTTTGTGACTAAAAATGCTGCATCATAAAGCGTGGAATATGTATCTTCCAAAGATTCTTCATCATATTCACGAGTTTTAAAGTTTCGACCAGAAACCAGACTAACCATAGCAGATAATTGCCCACGTTGAAATTTAGTTTCTAGCATTACATGAAGTAAATCATTGAATGTCGGTCTATAAATTTGAACATGATCATTAATTACCCATTTAATTTTGTCGTAACTTAGACTGGACGTGAATTCAGGGTCAACATTTTCAATATTTTTATGTAGATCAGGTTGATGAAGAATTTGACAGAAATAATCAATAATTTTTCTGATCTCGTTACCATGGTGCGCTTCATCAGCCGACAATTTGGACATAACAAAATCAGCTGATGAAAGTGTGGTTCCAGCTGAATTAATTCTATTGAAAATTTCTGTGACATCATTAATAGAAAGGTTAGAACCTAAAACAATATTACCGACACTGCAATTTTGTAGTTGCATTAACTTAGCAATTGATTGCTGGACTTTTCTCTTATCTTCATCGTTTAGAGATGGATTTTTGGCAAAATAATCTGAATAAAAATCATATGAAAAGAATGTATTACTAATTATCTCCGAAATATCATCAATCCAAATTGAATCCTTAGCTATTGCTGGATTTAAAGTTTGAAATTCTTCTTTAAGAGGATTAAATGCTATTTTTATTCTGATTTCTTCAAATTTTTTAGTTAAAACAGGCTCGCCTGCAATTGCAGCACGTAAGGCTGTAATTCTTTGTTGCCCATCAATAATTACTTTTTTACCACTGGCTGAGGTGCCATTCTTCAATTTTACAGATGGGCTGTTCCAAGTAACAATATATCCAATAGGATACCCACGATAAAGTGAATCAATCAAATTCCTTACTTTTTTAGTCGGCCAGACAAATGGACGTTGTAATTCTGGTAATCCAATCTCCCCACTGTCAATCCAGTTAAGAATTGAACTAATACTGACGTTATTTACTTCATAATTATTACTATTCTTTTGCATGTTTCTAAATCAAATCCTAATTCAAAGAATCTACTATATTGATATGTACTTTTTTACCCTATTTATTATACTTGAATAGTATAAATCGGGAGTTATAAATTAAGATTAATACGAGAGGATATAAGGAAGATGAAGAAAATTACTAAACATTTAGTTTCAGCAACGGTAGCAACAGGAATTTTGTTTGGTACCATTACGATGATAGAGCCAAAACAAGTTCAGGCCAGTGAGGTTAATAGCAACATCTACACTGCTAATAAAGATTTGGCTAATTGGATGGTTGAAGTGCAATTGGCACAAAAAGAATATAATAAAGCAGAAACTGAGTATGAGAAAATGATGGATTATGCTGATGCAGCCGAGAGTAAAACAATTAATGCTTACGAAGATTATCAAAAAGCTCAAAAATTGTTTGAAAAAGAATCAACTGCGAAAAATAAAGAAAATGTTCAAAGTACATATAAAGTCTATCAGCAGTTATTAAAGCAAGACAACACAGCGTATAATGCAATGGTATCTTATGGTGAAAAATATGCCGCAGCTCAAGATAAATTAGAAAATGCTAAAACTAATCTTACTAAAGCTCAAAAATTAGTAGATCTATTAAAGAATTATCAAGAAGTACCTACACCTCAAGTCACAGTCATTCATGAAATTGAAAAGGTGGCTGAAACACCATCAACTAATACAAACGTGTCTTCAACCAATACTGAACAAAACAAATTCTCAGTTTCTAAAGGTAGTTCAGAAAAAACGACTACTCCAAAAGTTTCAACTAATTTAAAACAACAAATCGAAAGTTTAAAAAATGGTAAGGCACTTAATCTAAAAGGCAAGAGCTATGTTGCTACATTAAAAGCTAAGCATCCCCTATTTATGGTAAGAATCGTAAAAGCTAAAAGAGTCAAACTTGCTATTAAAGTAAAACCATATAGACTTTATAAGGTTAAAGCAATCAAACGAATTAACAATCAAATATGGGTTGAACTTTCATCTAAAAATGAATGGATTAACATTAAGTACTTAACTTTTTTTAAGAAGATTGATTAAAATAAAAGTGAGATAACAACATTTTGTAAGTTATCTCACTTTTATCATTTCACTATAACAATAAACTATACATAGCTTATATTAAATGTCATTTTCATGCAACACTGAATAAAAATCTCGCATTGAGGAAATTTCTTCTCCAGGATAATATGAGGTGTCAATTTTATTTTGCCATTTTAGCAAGATTTCATTCGGTAATATCGTTAAACCGTCTATCTCCTTGTGCACATTTCTAATCCACTTTGGTTCAATAGAATCTGTATAATTTTTATGTCTTTTACGGTATGCAGCAAGCCCATCTAAATAACCTTGTATAGAATCAGGTATTCGTCTTTTTATCATAGAAGTAGTTTTTAATTCATCGTATAGCCAAGGTGATTCTACATTTTGTAATTCAATATTACTATCAACGTTAATAGAATTAGGAGTATTAATAAAAAATAGACATTCTGTTTCATTTATAACGTCATGAATAGCATTAGACAGCATTAAGTAAATATTACAAGCATCGATATTGGCAATTTTATAATCATAAAGATTTTTCTCTTTTAAAGCATATTTATCATTGACCTGCTTGAGTAAATCATCTACGTATCCCCAAACTTCAGAATCAATAAAAACTCTAACTCTCATTTTGTGCGTTAAATAATATGCAAATTTTTGAACTAGGGCAAGATCTTTGTGAGAATGAGATAAAAAAATATCATAATCCTTATAAGTTGGAAATATTCTCTTCTGAATCTCATCAGCATTTATTTTTATTTTCTCATGATCTTCCTGTGCGTACGTTGAACTTTTTAAAATCTTGGCAATAGACAGATTTTGAGTAACTTCTTCTTTTCTTTCTTCATATTCCTTTTGTGCTTCTAAGGAATCTATATTTTGCAATTCTTCCAAATCTTCCAAATTCGTTAAATTAAATGCTCTGTACATTAATATTATCTTCCACCAATTTTTAATTAAAAATTACCATTTTACATACTTATACATAAAAAGAGCTATTTCAAAAAAGAGAAGCAGCAAATAAGTATGCGTAAAAGATTTACTGGTAATAGCTGTACACATAATGTTACTTCGATTCAAAAATTCTCTAATGCTCAAATTATATGAACTTTCTTCTCCATTTTGCGCTTTCAGATATAATTCTCGATAACATTTTTCTAAAGTTAAATAATATGCATCAAGCCACCAGAACATACATGTAGCCAGCAGAATGAGTCCTATCAGCCAGTGACTATCTTGCTTAGCCACATCTCCTTTAAGCCAATACAGAAGACCACCACTTATAATCGTTATAGCCCAATTCTTAATTTTAAACGAATTATCCGCCATTCGTTGCACTTGCTGTTCTATTAATTTTAAGTGCTCAATTAAATCATAGTTATTTTCGATCACTGACTTTCACCTAAATTATACTTCTTTGTAATCTATCTTTATTTGAAATTTTACAAATATCATATTCATAAAGTCGCTGGCTTCGTTCAAAGGCATCCTCTATATATTGCTTGGGATTTCTTAAAAAAGTATTTTCTGTAACTATTGGAATATATGAGTTTTGGTTTATCCAAGTAGTATCATTCAAATGATATCGTGACTCGGAATACGTATTTAATCTATTAATCCTATTCCTAGTGACTATGTCCCGCAGGTACACGTTTTGAGATAAACAGTCTCGACCAGTAAACCAAGTACTATCGCCGAAATAATCATTTTTAACCACGCCAATAATTCCGTTACTATGAGAATATTTATTACCTCGTTTTTGATCTTTTAACGCATATTCAACTTCCCAACTAATCCATTTACTCTGATTCATATGTGGACTAATCACAAGTATTAATACAGATGTATCATAAATTTTATTCTTTAAGTTATTTTTTATGGTACTTGTTGTAAAATCCGTTAAATCAGGAGAGGTAGCCCTTTCCCCTCTATAATAAGTTGCGTCATCTCCCAACGAAGAAATAATACGATCTCTTATTTCTCTTGCCTCAGAATATTTATATGAAATAAATGTTTTTCGTGCCATGAAATATTTCTCCTTCCCACGTCATTGTACAACATATTGTGACTAATATAGCTATCATGATACAACATGTTGTGCTAAAAAAGAAGGCTATTTTACCAAAAATTACTTAACAGTTGTAGTTCTTACATAATTTATTGTTCGGCAGAAAATTCAACCTTACCAAGAAAAGGAAGTAGTTGTTCTATTTTAGCAGTGACTCGACTCTGTTCTGATTGTGGTGGAAGTGGGAAAGCAAACTTTTCTATTTTTTGTTTGGAAATATTTGGTTGTGCACCACCGCTTCCTAAATTAATTAATCTTTTTCTCGATGACAAGAGATAATAAAACAAATACTGATTATAAATTCCTTTATAAGGGGTACAACCACAACATGCCTGATTTGTTACTAATTCTTTTTTACCTACAATACCTAATTTTCCAATAGTTGCACCATACATTGCAATTAATATATTACCGGGTTTGTTTATTTTTACGGATGAATTTTTAACACCTAACTCTGTAATTTTCTCACTAGTTTCTTCCACAATACCATCGTTAAGATCACCTGTTTTAAGCCAAGGAATATCTCCTCCATAGTATTCAGAATGTTTACGAGATGGAGTCGCACCAGCTGCCCATGCTCCAATATCCCCCAATCTAACCCATTCCCAACCATTAGGAATATCGAACGGCTTCTCATCGTCAGTAATCGGTGGAAGTGGCTTGCTCTTCTTGATCTTGCCTTCCTTAACAAGTTTCTCCTTTTCAGCTTTGATCTTCTCTAATAACACACTCGCAGGTTCATCATGGGGATCTTGCTTGACTAATTTTCCGCGCATGGCCAGATCCAGCACCTTGGACTTCAGCAAAGTCTGAAGTTTTGCGTATTGTTGAGTAGAAGATTCGACTTTGCGAAGCAAAGCGAATAGCTGCGCTATTTTAGCAGCGATTCGACTTTGCGAAGCAAAGCGAATAGCTGCGCTATTTTAGCAGCGATTCGACTTTGCGAAGCAAAGCGAATAGCTGCGCTATTTTAGCAGCGATTCGACTTTGCGAAGCAAAGCGAATAGCTGCGCTATTTTAGCAGCGATTCGACTTTGCGAAGCAAAGCGAATAGCTGCGCTATTTTAGCAGCGATTCGACTTTGCTCTTCTAGCGGTGGTAAAAACAATTCAATACTTGTTAAATTACCTTTACTAATTCTTTTTCTAGTTGATCCCGACGTTAACTTATTAACTTTATTTTGAAATGCAGGACTTAGCAGCTGATACATCATAAACTCTTGATTAAAATAGCTTGAGGGTGCAATCCAGCATATGTCTACTGCCGTAATTAACTTTCCTTCTATCTTTGGTAAAATTGTAGCCATCATTTTTTGCTTATTTATTAATCTATTTATCAATAAATATCCTGGTTTTATTTCAGTACAATTTAGTTCATCAAATGTATCCTGCGAAATATATTTAAATCCTTTATCTATATATTTTCCTTCTCCAATACTACCTAATTGAATAAGTTTCACATCAGAATAAGGAATCATATTTTTAGATAGAATCCAATCACCATCATTTAAAGTAAAGGGAGTCGTTATTTCTTTAAGTGACGTTTTTTGCCATCCTTGAGGTAAATTATCAGTCTTGTGTTTTTCAGGCAAGTTCCAATCTTTTTTCTTGATCTTCTTTTCCTTAATCAGCTGCTCTTTTTCCGCCTTAATCTTCTCAAGCAAAACACTGGCTGGCTCATCATTAGGATCCTGTGGCACCAATTTCCCACGCATGGCCAAATCCAAGATTTTTTCTCTTAAAGCCTGTGCATCAAAATCTAAAGTATTAGTCTTCATCGTCAATTCCTTCTAATGCCTTATTAAGTTCCGCAATTGCATCCCTAATTGCCTTAGACTTGTCATTCATCTCATCTAAGATTTCTTTCAATGAACGATCATCATGCTCTTCTTCATCATTCATCCAAGAAATATCAAGGCTAGTATTAGGACGCTTCAAAATTTCATCAATCGTAAACTTGCGCCATCTACCATTAGGATTCTTCTCTTTATCCCAAGTTTCTTTTCTCTTTGAGCGATTGTCAACGCAGAATAGCTTTTCAAATTCCGCAAAGTCTTTATCATTTAATGGATTACGCTTACCAAATGACCGCATCTGATGACGCATATCATAAATCCAAGTTTCCTTGGTATTATCCTTGTCACTTTCACCGCGAGTAAAGAATAATACATTAGTCTGCACACCTTGAGCGTAGAAAATCCCAGTAGGCAATCTCAAGATAGTATGCAAGTTACACTTGTTGAGCAAGTCTTTTCTAATTGCTTCGCCAACACCATCCGCAAACAATACATTATCTGGTACAACTACGGCTGCTCTAGCTTTACCATCGTGTTTAAGTGAATTGTAGATAATCTGCAGGAAGTTCAATTGTTTATTACTGGTCTTATAAGTTAGGTCGTCACGACTTACACTGTCGTCACTACCCTTTTTGGTACCAAATGGCGGATTAGTTAAAACTACGTCAAAATCTTTCATCCATTTACCATTTGAAGATAATGAATCTCCTAGTTCCAATCGTCCATCCATGCCATGAAGATACTCATTCATCATGGCTAAACGGTGTGTGGTTTCAACTAATTCCATACCAGAAAAAGCTTCTTTTACTTGAAATTCTTCTTTATCTGCGGATAAGGTTGAATAATCATCTGTTTGATCTTTTAAATATCTGTCAGCTGCTACCATAAAGCCAAAAGTACCAGCAGCAGGGTCATTACAGCGATCTCCAATTTTAGGCTGAGTCATTCTAACCATCATGTTAATCAACACACGTGGGGTAAAATACTGACCTGCTCCAGATTTGACTTCGCTGGCGTTTTTCTCCATTAGACCTTCATACAAATCACCAAGGCCTTCGTCACGAGCTGACCACCAATCAAGTGCGTCAATATCTTTTATTATTTTTTCCAGGTCAGCAGGTTTGTGAATTGAAGTAGAAGCATCAGCGTAAATTGAATTGATTCTTGGACTATTAACCACTTCAGGATTACCTAAATCAAGTAATAATTGGCGATAAAAGTTACTTAACTCTAGTCCTTCCTTTGAAACAAGATTATCCCATTGATATTTTTTGGGGATATCATCCTGTTCACCTTGTTCCTTACTCATTTTTAAGAATAAGATATAAGTTAATTCAGTAATGTAATCTTGGTAACTGACACCATCATCACGCAAAATATTACATTCATTCCATAACTTTTGAACGATTTCTTGATTGTTCACTTAATTTTGCTCCTTTAAAAATTGTCTCTTTTGAAGATTTCCGGTAGATATATTTGAATATTAGTAAATGGATCATCATTAATCCAGTCACTCTTTTTCCGATACAACTTATTGGCGTGATCTACTGCATCTTGCACTTTATCAAAAATATACTCTCGATAACTATTACCTTTAAAGCGACTATAATCTTGATTAAAATAGGCAGATTTAGACAGTTTCTGTACTAACTCTTTTCTAGTATAAGAACGAGTGACACTTTCAAAATGCATTAAAATCCAAATTTCAAAATCTATTGAAGAAAACATAATAGTAATATCATTTTTTCGGGCAAGTTTAGCGCATTTCCTTAATTCATCTTTAGAATGCTCATCTCTATCGAAAACAACATAAGTTTTATCTAAATGATTATATTTGCCAAACTTAACTGCTTTTTCTACTAGACTTTTACCAGACAAATCTGCAGCAACTATTTTAACTTTAATATTTGCTAAACGATATTTCTGCTTAAGCATAGTAAAATATTGTTTTTCAGATTCACCTTCACACAGAATTCCAATAATTGAATTAGACTTAGTCTTATTTCTTATTCTTCCCATGCTCATCCCCATATTTTTCATGAATCATTTGCAATACATCTAGCAAACCATCTACATCTATTACAGGAACTGCACCAAATCGGCCTTGTAAGTATCTCTTAGCAAACGAAATATCATGTCGACCTTTATTACGTGCGTCTTCAAAATCAAAAATTGATTTTAAATTACTAATTCCATGGAAATCTTTATCTAACAAATAAATTTGATCAATTCTTAAATCACTGTCCAATAGCTGAATATCATGTGTTGTAATAATAAACTGATTTAAATTTTCTGTTGAATTAAAGATCCGAACTAATGCAGCTGCAAGCTCAACATGCAGTGAATCATCAAATTCATCGATAACGATTGTCTTTTCGTTACCATTCATTTGAGCAAGCATCATAGCTAACACTATATAAAATAAGCGACGGGTACCAACAGACTCCTGTGTTAATGGTAGTTCCCCAGAATTGATAACTTTATTTTGATGATAAATCTTATGAACTGTATATAGTTCTTTAGTTGTTTTAGGATAATCAATACTTAAGTTCTCTACAATTTTTTGTAATTGTGGATTCAAAGGATTAGTAGGTATTTCTCTAATTCTAATGTCAGAGATATTAAAATCTGCGAAGCTTAGGAATGAGATCATCTCTTTTTTGAGATATTCATCTTCCATCAAATTTAAAAGTTCATCGGGAATACTTAAAGGATAGCCGCTGCCGATAAAAATCAGATCATTAGCAAACCACTTATAGATAGCAATACAATCTGCATCATTTTCAGATTGTGCTAAATATAGGAATAAAGAATTATCTCTAAGCTTAGGAATGCTGTCTTCCAAAAGCTTGTTAGAAATTTGAATGTCATTTCCATTTCGAGAAAAAATTTCTTTTTCCTTATTACCACTAATTAAGGTTAATGCTTCACTGGTAATGCTCTCCCGATTGTAACTAAATGAATAGTCATAGATCTTGTTCTTTAACTCAAGCTTCACTTCAAAGTAAGTATCTTCAATCTTGGACTTTTCATCAAACAAAAAAGGATAATAATTTAACTTATCAGTTACGGCTTGAGTTGGACGTGTTACTATTCCTTCCATTGTTTGTAAAGCTTGAATCAATTGAGACTTACCTGAACCGTTTGGACCAAATAACAGTAAGCTTTTTAATAATGATGGATTTTTACTTGAGAAAGTATTAGTTTCTTTCAATTTACGTAGTCTATTGCCTGTCTCTGCAGACAAGGTAGTGCGCTCTTTAAAAGAAGCATAATTTTTAACAGTGAACTCGATTAACATATTGTATTCCTCCGTGTTAATTTAAGTTTAGCACACGCCCTTTCTTATCACAACTTTTCGTGATTAAAAGCAAAAAAATGCCAGTAATGGCATTTTTAAACATATAAATTCTCATTCAACACGTAAATAATCTGATCAGCATTTTCTGGAAAGATCTTCTTAATTTGCTTATAACCCCCGTGACGTTTAAAGAAATAGTTATCATCAAAGGCTTTCTCAGCATTTGGCCCCAATACAGTAGATGAAATTAATTGGTTCTCAATTCTCTTCAACCATTTCTTTTGAGGAATAGTCCAATCAGCTAAGCCATAAACTTTTTGCATAGCATTATGAATTCTGACGTCATGATCAATTAGCTCAGATCCAGCCGCAGCTTGTCTAATGAAACTGATAATATCAGCAGTGGTCTGAACATGGTTAACGTTCTTCCATGCACTTTGCAAATCATTTTCTTTAAAACCATTTTGCTCTAGCTTAAGTTTAATATTTTTGAGTTCATCAAAAGTTAAATCCTTCGGTCTAGTAGCTACAACTTGTAAGGCTGGAATAGTATTGACATTTTCCTTAACGAATTTATTGAAGTTATCAATATAATCCGCTGGTTTTTGATTGCCATGCCCATAACCTCGACTTACATTAACTACTTTGTCCACTGCGTCAGATATTATTTGCTTGGATTTGACTGGGCTAATGTGGTCTAACTGCTCAAACTTAGGCCATTGCTTTAAAAATTGTGACTTATCTAATTTACTTAATTCACGGGCCCATTGATCAACCGAATTAATTTCAGCCAGATGTTGGAACTCATCACGTTTAGTAGCATCCAAGCGCTTAATTTTTCTCTCAACTGCACCAGCCATATCTACTTGATACTGAGCGGAATCCTCATTTGTCTCAAAGAAATCATCCTTGTGATTTAAGAAGTAGTGAACATTATGTCCTGGATTTTTAACAACAGGCTTCATGTTTGTCACTTTATTCATTGCTTCATAGATTCCGACAGCATCATAAATCGTAAATTTGGATTTATTAATTTCGGGACAAAGCCTGGTTGCCCGTCCCAACATTTGCTCATAGAGGATTCTTGATTGAACTCTTCTTAAGAAGACAATACTAGTAATTTGTGGTACATCAATTCCCGTAGTTAGCAAGTCTACAGTTACTGCAATATTGGGGTTGGTTTCGTTCTTAAAGTTTTTAATTTCTTGATTAGGATGCCGAATTGAACCAGTAATTTTTTCGATAGCATCGTCATCTACAGGATTACCCACTTTTTTGAATGCTTTTTTTAATAAGTCAACAACCATATCAGCATGTTCATCAGTTGCCGCAAAGATTAAAGTTTTACCTAAATTTGGATCACTTGGATCAAGATATCTTTGAGCTAATTCATCACAAACTACTTCATTAAAGCTACGTGTGATAACTCTCTTATTAAAGTCTTTTACATCAAAATTCATATTATCAGGTAATTTTTCTTTATTGATAGTTTTTTCATCCTGATCAAAAAGACTAACTTCGGCACCCTTTTTAAAATGAATCCCTTCTTGAGATAATTGAGTTTGAATAATTACTGGTGCATCATGGTCCACTAGCCACCCATCAAGGACAGCTTGTTGGTAGCTATACGAATACACCGGTTTGCCAAAAATATCAATCGTTTGTAAAGCTGGCGTAGCAGTCATTCCGATAGCAGTCGCATCAAAATAATCAACTACACGTCTATATTGACTAACATAATCTTCTTGACTATAGAATTGATATTCTTTATCGCTGAGCTCTTTATCTTCTGCATAACCACGGTGGGCTTCATCAACAATAATGAAATCATATTGACCAACGGATGGCTTATCATCACTGTCTTCACTGAAAAATAGGCGTTTGATCATACCCTGAACCGTTGCAATTTGAATTTTTGTTGATATTTCAGGTGCCTTATCACTCAATTCCTTTAATCCATAAATGGAAGAAATTGACATCGTACCTATTTTATTATCTTTAATTGCATTGGCAGTCTGCTTTCCCAATGAATTACGGTCAACTAGGTAAAGAATACGTCTAGCTCTCTTATGCTTAAGTAGTCTGTACATTAAAGCAATTGCCGTTCTAGTTTTACCAGTACCTGTTGCCATGGCAAGCAGAATACGCTTTTTTCCATCTTTGATGGCATTTTCCATCGCTTGAATTGCAGCAATTTGATATTCACGATGTGCAAAATCAGGAAAATCTTGATCATCTACCAAGTCTTGATTTGCTTCTTCTTTATTTTTAGCAGAAAGCTTCAATGATAAATCTTCTGGCTTATGAAATTCCTCAAGAGCATATGCGCTTTCTTTAGGATTACGTGCATCCCAGAACCAAATACCAGATTTTTCCTGATATTGTTTAAGATATGGACGACCATTTGCAGTATAGATGAATGGAACTTTGTAATCACCCATTTCATTTGAAACTAGACGATAATCTGATCTAAACGGTACCTCTTTAGAATATTCCTTAGGCTGTGCCATTTGCCCTGCAATATCTTGGTCCCACTTTTTGGCCTCAACAATTCCGTAGAACTTCAAACCTTTGAATAATGCATAATCTGCTCGCTGACCATTAGGTAGAACCCATTCAGCAATTGCCATATTGTGACCTTTTTGCGGTTCAGTTTTCTGCGTCCAATTGTTCAATTTTTGTGAATCTACTTCCCAGCCCGCGTCTCGCAATTGTTGATCAATTAACTGACGTGTTTCTGCTTCAGTTAACTCATGTTTTTTAGCAAACTGAATGTTAATCTGGCGTCTGCGTTCACGCTCTTCAGGAGAAATTATGACTTCCTGCACCCTATTTTGTTGTAATTGCTTTATCTTTTCTTCGAGAGTTTTGATTTTATCTTCTTGAGTTTTAATTAAAGCTTTTTGATCTTGTGGCTCAACATAATCTGCAACTTCATCCAGAGAATAAACTTCTAAAAACCATTTCCATACCAAATAAGCACTCTGATCAATTTCAAGTGCAATCTTTTTGGTAGCAATAAAATGATCGTCATGCGCTGCCTTGTTCCGTCTTAACCTGATTAAATTAAGAGCATTCAAAACAGTAGGTGGATATTCATTCTTAGAATATGCCATTTTTTCAATTCGTTGTTTTTGGTTTAATTCCCAATCACCTAAATCATCCAAATGCATGATTTCCTTAGTTAACTGTTCGCCGAAAGTTCCAAAAACTGTCAAACTACTTCTAGGATCAGAGTAAATTAAGCTTTCAGCGCTGGAAGCCAATTTTGCGTATTCTTGATAATCTTTTTGTGAAGTTTCAAAGTTAGACATTGTTTTTCCTCTAAATATTAAAGTAAATATAGTTTTATTCTACCCCGAAGCCCCATTTAATAACAAGTAGTGTAGGTACAAAAAAAGAAGCACCAACACAGTGCTTCTTTTAACATAAACTAAATAATCAATCGAACCCTACTTCGCCAAAACATATTCAAATCCCAACATATTGGTATAGCGATTACTACCTATCTTAATGTAATCATAGCCTTTGATCCTCTTGGTGCCATAAGTTTGGACATAATTCTTTGTCCTGGTATTCTTTGACTTGATTTCGTCAACTTTTTTACCCTGGGCATTTACCACAGGTGTTACAGTTTGCACAGTGTAGTAACGTTTGACCACTTTTAGCTTAGATGCTTCGAAGTTGCCATACTTAACGTATTTATTTGCACCAATCTTGACATATTTTTGCCCTTTAATAGTTGTAATGGCTTGAATCTTATAAGAAGTATTCTTCTTCAACAGCTTTCTAGTTTTCACACCTGCAGCGGTATAAACGTATGCATTACTTTGCAATTTCTTTTTCTTGCCAACAGTAATGCCATCAGTGATTAATGGGCTAATATCGACTTTGCGCTTTCTAATGGTATCTGAAGAATAGCCAAACCAAAATGGACTCTTCTTGGTAACATCCCATACTGGACGAGTTGTTGGATATTGCCAATTACGTTTGCTGTTATAAAGTTGAACGTTAAGTTTGCCTGTAACTTGCGGCTGATAGTAATTGTAGATAAGATTCAACACTTTTTGAACCTCATAAGTAGTTAACTGGTCAGTTCGTCTAACAAGTAATTTTTTACCATCAAGTGCTTTGGTGCTATTAGTTAAAAACTTTTCTGCTTGACTAACTGCAACTTCACTGGCATTTGTCTCACCAACAACAGTTTTAGCATTTTGCAAATAAGTCAAGAACTGTATCTTTTTATCATAGTCAGCTAATTTATAGCGATCAGTCTTTTGAACCTTTTCTGCAGTGGCAATTGCAGTAGACAATGATGACTTATTAGTTGCCACCTTGCTTTGTGATTCTGCTTCACCGGCTGTGTTGATTGGCGTAAGTTTTACTCCCTCAACCTTTTTGACATTACTAGCCAAGATATAGCCTTCATTATCTAACTTATTAGTTTTAGCATTAGCTTCACCTGTTGTATGGTAGAAAAGTTCAGCTTTCTTTTCACTTGGTACCCAAAGATAGAGTGCTTCATTAATTTTGTGGTTGCTATACATTGCAGTTTCTTCAACCGTATTGGTATAAAACTGTTTAGATAGCTCTTGGCTAGTTTTTTCACCGTCAACATTGTACAAAGGAATCTTTTTATCCAAGACAACTTTGGTAGAATCGGCCAATTCAAGATCTGAATGATTCTCTAAAGCTTGTGGCAAATTCAGATCATCTTCTGATACCCAATAATTAGTGCCCTTGATCCGGTGGTATGAATAGTGATCATGATCAAAGTCGGTCAATTGTTGTGGGAATTGCCCAGCATAATCGACTGTGATCTTTTGTCCCTTCTTTAATTCAATATTATTAGGATCTGTACCCCAACCTGTTGAATTAACATATCTTGTGATGGTTGAAGTGTTCTTATTAACGGTCACAGTAATTGGGGCTTGAGTGATTAGACGATAGCCATCAACGTAACCGATATTTGCGACCTTGATGTAACGACCAGAGCCTAAATAGTAGTAATCTTTGCCCTTAATCTTAGTGTAAGGGATGCGATACTTACCTTTTTGAGCCTCATAATAATACTTTGCTTTACTACTAGTAGCTTTCCACTTACCAGCATATTTGACTACGCTACCCTTTTTGACAAAACCAACTTTTTTGCCAGACTTATTGTAAATATTGGCATTAAAAATCGCCGTTAAATAAGCAGGGCCAGATATTGGTGTTACATAATCTGAAGAAATATAAATATTCTTGCGTAAAGGATAGTATAACTCACCAGCACTGTAGTCGCCTGGATCAACCGTCTTAAAAAATGGTTTTCCATAATATTTAATCGTGCTGCCTTTCTTAGGTGCAGAAATATGATCCAAATAATTGCCCGAGCGATTGTACAACATAACATGTGAATCAATGACTTTTAAGGAGCCAGTTGCATTGCTTTTAGTAGCTGCGGTAACTGATGTTTGAACGTTTGAAGTTAGTGGTGCTGCGGCAATTGGAGACACAGCCAATAACGCAGTAGAAATTAAGATAAGTTTTTTATTGATTTTCATAATGAACCTTCGATCTAATAAATGCAGTTAAGATTTGATTAGTTAGTACTCATATCCCCATTATAGCAGTTATAGTTATTTATTCCTTGATATTGAGCCTATCAAAAAAGAGATCGAAACCCAGTGTCTCAATCTCCTTCGATTTTTATTTTGTTTTCTTCTTACGAGTCCATAATCCACTTAAACTCAAGCCAGACAGTAATAACCCTAACCATGAAAGATCACTATCTTGCCTACCGGTTGCTGGTAAAACAGACTTAGAGGCTGATCTCGGTGTAATTTGTTCTACTGTATCGTTTTTCATAATAGAAGTTTCCGTTTTACAGCAACTAATCTCACTACCACTTAAGCTTCAGTTTATGGCTACTTTGCTCTACCTGTAAAAATGAATCAACGTAGCGCTTAAAACCAGGTAAATATTTGGCAATCAAATGATATTCTCGTGAATTAACAATTTCTTTCTTTTGGGCTGCAGAATAATTACTTTCACCTACAAAAAAGTTCCAATTCAATTGATCTATAAATTTTATGACCACGTTAGCATCATTTTTATCTGGTAAAGCTTGCGCAATCTGATTTAGTTGCTTTTCATCCAAACTAAAAAACAAATGCTTCAAATATTGCGAAAAATCTGTTGGCACTTTTTGCTTTTCTTCTGCAGTTAACCACGATTCCATTTTGAAGGAATGCACCTGATATTGCATCCCCGCTTCGTCTAAATATAGCTGACCATATTCCTGCTTAGTCATACAAAAACAAGCTCCTGCTACCTCCGCAATTGGTCGATTAGCAAACGGACCAATAATATTCTGTGCGTGCATATGGCCAGAAAAGACTGCTTTTACATTATATTTTTGTAATAAACCTTGCAGTGCAAGTGCATTATCAAGAATATATCCCTGATAGATTACTTTATTATGGCGATACAGATTATGATGCATAAAGAATAGCACTTGTTGCTGCTTTTGCTGCGCATCAATTAATTCTTTTTCAATCCAGTTCATTTGAGATTCTGAAATTCGACCGTTAGTAATCGGATGAGTTTGTGATTCCTGCTTGCCATAAATATTTGAGTCAGCCAATATTAGTCGATACTGCTTATTCAGATTAACGCTATAAGCCAGTGAATCAGGATCTTCATGTAAAGCATAATGATAAGAAGCAGCAAAGATCTCTTTCCAAATAGCTGAGCTAATTTGCGGGGTGTAATCTTCATGATCACCTTTAAACTTGCGAGCCCAGCCGTCAAAAATATCATGATTTCCTGGTAAAACTAAGAATGCAATTTTATTTTTAGTTAATGGCTTAAAAATATTAGCTAAACGTTCTCCTGATATTTTAGCGCCATTAAAGGTTACATCACCAGTAATTATCACTGCAGTGGGCTTCTCTTGGATTACTTTACGTACAAACGCGGTCAAAGCAATCTCCTGATAATCTAAGTCTTTACCTGCACTAGTGTTGCGCATATGCTGAAAAGCAAGACCATCATCATGTAAACTATCTGCAATTAGATGTGTATCTGATAATAACCAAAGAATTGGCTTCTTTTTACTAGTAATCACAATTTACCTTTTTCAAAAATCTATTTTCACTTTAACTACTCATCATTATACCAACAAAAAAGGCATCCCTGCTAGGGATGCCTCATTGCGATAAAATATTGAATTAAGCGTCGACTTCTTCGATCTTAATGTTAACTACGAATGCTTCAGGAGTATCAGTGCCTGAAACGATCTTCTTAGCGTAATCGTCGCCTTCATGAATTTCAGCATGTCCTAAAACACGAAATGCCTTATGAGTAGGAACATCAGCGACAACAATAGCTGCTACTGAACCATTCTTCAAGTTTGCATAAGCAGTTGACTTAGTCTTTTCAAGATATTGAATAGTTGAAGCATCAATTGCCTTAAGTGAAGCCTTAGGACCAACTTGTGGCACACCGTTAGCATTCACAGTTGCCATGTATGGTAAGTGTGAGTTAAAAAATTCAATTTGTTCATCAGTAAGCTTAGTAGTATCTAATTTTTTCATAAAATTCGACCTTTCTTTTCTTAACTTCATTATTAATTATAAGCTATTTGCTAGAAAATAGCTATTATTTTGCCTTAGCTTAATTGATTCTTACATTTATCATACACAAGATATTGTATTTAATAAAATGTGTTTTTAATTCAATTTCTCTTGCTACTAATATTTTTATTAAGTAAACAGTCGTTGATATATCAATGCTTATAAATGCTGGCAAAAAGTCAATGGTTGAATTTTATTTTTTTATCCAGTAGTATATTATCTTGCATTAGTTAATAAGTGATACAAGATATTGTGCTTATTAAAATAAAAATATATTTTAAATTTCATTTTTATTAATGTTATTTTTAGTGAGGAGAATTCGATGACAAAGAAAGGCTTAACAAAATATTTATCAATTGGTGCAGTAACTACTGCAGCATTATTTTTAGCAGCTTGTTCAAATCAAAAGAGCACTACATCTGCTAAAAATAGTAAGACAGAAATTACTATGTGGCACGCAATGAATGGTGCACAACAAAAAACTTTGAAACAATTGACTAATAAATTTGAAAAAGAAAATCCTAACATCAAAGTTAAGCTAGAAAATCAAGGTAATTACCCTCAGTTACAAGGGAAAATTACTTCTACTCAACAAAATCCTAATAACTTACCAACAATGACTCAAGCTTATCCTGGTTGGCTTTATCAAGCTGCTCAAAATAAGATGTTGGTCAATTTGACTCCATACATTAATAATTCAACTTATGGTTGGGGTTCAGTAGCCAAATCTAATATTCGTCCTGAATTAATGAAGGGTGCGCAAATTAATGGCGTTCAATATGGTATTCCCTTCAACAAATCTATCGAAGTCTTGACTTATAACAAGACCTTACTTAAGAAATATGGTTTAAAGGTACCTAAAACAATGGCAGAACTTAAGTCTGTTTCTAAAGCAATTTATGAAAAGTCCAACCATAAAATTGTTGGTGCTGGTTTTGATAACTTAGCCAACTACTATGTTCTAGGTCTCAAGAATGAAGGACAAACTTTTGGTCGTTCAATCAAGTTAGATTCGGCTGCCTCTAAGAAAGTTATTAATTTCTACGCAGATGGCGTACGCAATGGCTACTTTAGAACTGCTGGTAGTGAACGTTACCTCTCCGGCCCTTTTGCTAATGAAAAAGTCGCAATGTACATCGGTACTTCAGCTGGTGAAAGCTACACTAAGATGGGTGTAGGCAACAAGTTTACGTACGGCGTTGCTCCTCGTCCCGGTGAATACACTATTTCTCAAGGGACTGATCTTTATGTCTTTAACCATGCTTCAAAAGCACAAAAAAATGCTGCCATGAAATATATGAAGTTTTTGACTAGCAAATCTAGCCAATTAACTTGGGCTAATGAGACTGGCTATATTCCTGTTAACGATAATGTCTTAAATAGTAAGGAATACTTATACAGCAAGATGAAATTGCCAAGTGTCTTAAAGGATTCAATGAAGCATCTCTACAGTGTTCCTGTAGCTAAGAATTCTGACTCTGCTTATAATGGTATGAATCAAATTATGGAAAATATTTTAATTGCTGCAAATAAGCATCAAAATGTTAATGCTCAAATTAAGGCTGGTCAACAAAAATTAGATAGCGCTTGGCGTCAATAATGATATTAAAAAAGCATCCCCCCTTCTCTATTTTGATTAGGGATGCTTTTTTGCATTTGCAAGAGTTGAATTTAATTTAAGCACTCACATAGAGTGCGACCGCAATATTTAGTACTAGGATAAAATCCAATCCTAAATATTTGGCTTCATCAACTATTATACTATGTCAAAAATATATAAAGAAGAGTTAACACATAAAATACAAAACAAAATCAGTGCGAAACTCCCACATTTTTATGTTCACATAGGGTTCGCACTGATTTTTTTCTTAACTCAAATCTTTCTTAGTAACTGCCAAATGTGCCTTATCATTGATAAAGACCCAGATTGGCAAATCTATTCCTGTTGAATCAGTCAAATTATTTACAATTTCACTGATAAAAAGCTGGACCATTTTCTTAGGCGGTTCAGTAAAGTCTCTTCTTTGCGGCGTGTACCATAAACCTGTGATTGGCTTTTTAGTTTGTCGATCGAAAATACAATTCAGGGTTTCATCATATTGATCAAATGAGGCCTTGTAGACTATATGTAATGGATGATGTGCCAAATTCTCGACTAACTGATAACGCATATCGTCCGCAATTCTTCCTTTACTAATCATCATTAAACTGGTAACTGGACCATTTTCTTTTTCAAATTTTTGCAACTTGCCTTGTTTGACTAGCTTCTTTTCAACTGAAATAAAACTATCAGAATCAACTAACATCGTTTTTCCTTCTCTCTACTATCTATTATAAGCAAGCTGTCAATTACTTTACATAATTTTGCTTATTATGCAAAAAAAGAAGCCATGACCTGAAAATCATGACTTCTCGCGAATTCCTCGTCCGTAAATCGAAATCTTCACGAACATTTTCACCTTAACACAATTAATTATACTAGTCTAATTAATTTTAATTACTAAAGCTTCATATGGCTTCAATGAGATATTCTCTCTTAGTTTGCCATCTTGTGCAGAATAATTGCTCAATACGAGTTGATAATTCTTATTTTGATATTGTTCAGGCAATGGTGCTACATGATCAGTACCATAGAAATTAGTGAAAACTAATATTTTTTTAGCTTCATCCTTCAAAAAACGTTCATAGGCAAAAATTTGTGGATCATCTTTTAAAAACATTCTAATATGGCCATCAGAAATCAGTTGTTCGTGCTTACGCAACTTGATCAATTTTTGATAGTAAGCAAAAATTTCACCCTCGTGTAATTCTTTTTCAACATTAATTCTATCTTGATCTGTTGGTAAAAGCCATGGCTTTGATTCACTAAAGCCAGCAAATTTACTATCATCCCAGTGCATCGGCACACGAGAGTTATCTCGTGCTTTAGTTTTTACTATTGCAAATGCTTCATCATCGCTTATTCCCTTTTGTTTCAATGCCGCAAAAGCATTTTTAGCTTCAACATCTACATAATCATGAATTGAAGAATAATGTGGATCCATCATTCCTATTTCTTCGCCCATATAAATGTAAGGAGTTCCGCGCATACAATGTGTCGCAGTAGCAAGCATTTCGGCAGATTTCTCTCGATATTTACCAGTATCACCAAAACGGTTAAGGGCCCACGGCTGGTCATGATTGTTCCAGAACAAAGCATTCCAACCGCCACCTTGATCCATTTTTTCTTGCCATTCGGTAAATAAGTGCTTTAATTTCATGAAATCAAACGGCTCTTTAGACCACTTTTCACCATTTTTATAATCGACTTTTAAATGATGGAAAGTAAAGACCATGGACAATTCATGCTCACTCGGCTTAGAGTACTCAATCGAATTAGCAATAGTAGTTGAAGACATTTCACCCACCGTAATTGAGTCAGGATCTTGACCAAAAGTAGAGCGATTCATTTCTTTTAAATATTGATGCACTACTGCTGTATCAGTATAAAGACTCTTTTCCTGACTTGGATCACCAGTTGAATCAACTAACTTTTCATCCTTACCGGTCACGTTAATTACGTCAAAACGGAAACCATGTACTCCCTTTGAACGCCAGAAGTTAATTACTTTGAACAATTCTTGACGAACTTCTGGGTTATGCCAATCGAGATCTGCCTGAGTTGGATCATATAAATGTAGGTAATAATAATCCGTATCACCAAATTTTGCCCAAGCTGGTCCACCAAACTTACTTTGCCAATTATTAGGCAAGGAGCCGTCAGGCTTAGCTTTCCTTAAATAAAAGAATTTGCGGTACTTTTCGTCTCCTGCCAAAGCTTTTTCAACCCGGCCCATCCTACTCAACTAAATAGTTTCTATACTTTCCTAATTGCCAGTGCTGTTTCAATTATAGTTTCATTTATTGCAGTTTGGGTATGGGGATATAATGACAACATGACTATGGGTAAAAAAGTAGCCAAGAAGCAACGCCCAGGTTCAGCTAAATAAAAATTTAGAGCAAAATAAAGCGATGAATCACCCACAAAGGTAAATTCATCGTTTTTTGTCTTATTTAAGCAGCATTAGCAATCCGTTGTGCCTCAATTAATTCAGCTTTTCTGATATCACGAGGCAAGAACTGCCGAATATCTTCTTCATTATAGCCCACCTGCATCCGATGGTCGTCTGCAATAATAGGTCTCTTTAATAATCCTGGATTCTGAGTAATTAAATCAACCATTTTAGACAATGACAAGTCTTCATTCAACTTATTCTTTAATTGTTTGAAAGACTGTGAACGAGTAGATAAAATATCCTCAGTTCCATTTTCAGTTAAAGACAACAGATGAAGGACATCTTCTTTAGATAATTCCTTAAAGACGTTCTTTTCCTTGAAAGAAAGATGATATTTGTTAAGCCATGCTCTCGCCTTACGTGAAGATGCACTACTTGTTGACATATAAAGAGTAATCATACAATACGCCTCTTTCTAAAAAAACTCGTTAACTTCTCGTACATTAGTTCTATTGTACAACTTACTTTTTGATAGTGCAAGCTATTTTTACAAAAAAATTGTAGAAAATAGTATACTTACCTTACTGAAAGAAGGAATTTGATGAATTTTAAAACACCAATTGCCGAACAAATGAGGCCGCAAACACTGGCGGATATGGTAGGCCAAAGTGAGTTGCTGGGACCAGGAAAGGCTTTAAGAAATATTATCAAGCAGCATGTTAATATTTCTTTACTTCTCTGGGGGCCTCCTGGTACCGGAAAGACAAGCTTAGCTCAAATTATTGCTAAAGAGAACGATTATCCCTTTGCTTCCTTTAATGCTTCAATTGATAATAAAGCACAGTTGAACAACATTATTAATGCTTATAAGTATCAGACCTTCGTTCTTTTAATTGATGAAATCCACCGTATGACCAAAAATCTACAAGATTTTTTATTACCTCATTTAGAAAATGGTCACGTTTTACTTGTTGGCTCTACCACTGAAAATCCAATTATGTCGATTGTGCCAGCTGTGCGGTCACGTTGTCAAATCTTTGAGTTCAATCCTCTAACAGAAGACGATATTGCAGCTGTTTTGAACAAGGCATGTACTAAGGTCCTTAAATTAGTAGATCACCAAGTTGAAAAAAATTCGTTAAATTTGATAGCAGCCGCAGCTGATGGCGACCTACGAATTGCTTTAAACATTTTAGAGACTGTTCATGCACTTAATCCTAAAAAGATCACCTTAGCAAATGTTAAATCGGTTACTAAGCAGCAATTCTTTAGCTATGATAAGAAAGCCACTAAACATTACGATTATTTAGCTGCATATTCTGACTCTATGGCTGGCTCTGACACAGATGCTGCACTTTATTATCTTGCTATTTTGCTAAAAAATGGAGATTTAGCTTCGGTTGTACGGCGTCTGCGTGAGATTCCATATACTTATATTGGCTTAGCTAATCCGCAACAAGTAACTCAAATTGTTACTGCAGCTAATCAAGCTGAAAAGATAGGAATGCCTAAAGCTAAATATCCACTAATGTTTGCAACAATGTTAATGTGTATTTCGCCAAAATCAGGAGCATTTGAGGAAATTTGGGAAAGACTTGATCAAGATAGTGATCATCCCAATCGGTATCCCATGCCTAATAGTTTGCGTGACTTTCATTATAAACACGCTAAAGAAATCACGGGAGCTGGCCTAGCTGAGTCACCTTTTCAAGCTCCGCATCAAATCGCCAAGCAAAATTATATGCCCAAGGGACTCAAAGGCAAACAATATTATTTCCCAAAAGACAATCAAAATGAACGCAGATTATATGAGCAATACCTAAAATTACATCGTTATATTTACGGCGAAGATTATCAAAAATAAAGGACAGCAATGCAATTGAGCATCCCTGTCCTTTTTGGTTAGATTATAAATGAAGAAAATTGGTTTATTAATTGCTTCTACGAGAGAAGATTCTCGTCCAGCCACCTATATGGTAGTTCTATTTAAGTTATTTGTTAAATGCTAATCGAAAAAACTTTACGTACTTTTTACGTATTTTATTACCAATAATAACAAAAAAGCAGCGGCGCAAATACAGCGTCACTGCAATATGTAGCAAGATTATCAATGAAGAAAACGGTATTTATCACTTCTAAGGAGGAAGGATATTTCATCTAGCCACTTATATCCTAATGCTACAGTATTAATTTGTTAAATAAAACGGCTATTAAATCTACCAATATTTTTCTAGTGGCTTTTCATTCCTACCAGTGCGAGTTTGACGCAAATGTTCAGTCACAATATTAGTCAACACTTCGGCTAATTTATCAATCTGCTCAACAGTCACATATTCGTATCGGCCATGATAATTGCCACCACCATTAAATAAGTTAGGTGTAGGAATTCCTTTAGGCGAAATAAAGTTTCCATCAGTTCCACCTCTAAAGGATTGTACATTTGGCTTTAGTCCAGACTTGCGATAAGCATCAAGAGCCAGATTTACAATATATGGCTTGTCCTTAATATAGTTGTAGATATTTTCATATTGCTCACGAATATTTACAGTAAATCTATTGCCATACTTTTTGTTCATCTTTTTAACTAGATCGCGAATAAACTGTTCTTTACGGTTATATTCACTTTGATCAAAATCACGAATAATCATGCTAATATCGGCATGATCAACATTGCTTTGAGCATGTAGAACCAAGAAATAACCATCATGATTACGTGACTTTTCAGGCACTTGATCCTGAGGTAAATTAGACAAAAAATCATTCATCAAAGTTGTTGCGTTAACCATCAGACCATATGCTTCACCAGGGTGAACTACAGTCCCTTTAATATGGATCGTAATCTCTGACGCATTAAAGGTATCGTATTCAAAATCTCCTGGCCGCCCATTGTCTAATGTATAAGCGAATTCTACATTAGGAAAATCAGCTGGATCAAAATATTGACCACCACAGCCAATTTCTTCGTCTGGACCAAAAGCAACAAAAACATCACCGTGTTCAATTTCAGGATGTTCAGTTAAATATTTAAGCATTGCTAATGCCCCAGTGATTCCAGCCTTATCATCAACTCCTAGCAAAGTATGACCATCAGAAGTAATTAAGGTTTGTCCTTTTAGATTTAATAAGTCTGGAAACTCAGTTGGATCAAGAACAATATTATCTTTCTCATCTAGGATAATTTTCTGACCATCATAATTTTCGTGAATTTGTGGCTTAATATTAACTGCGTTAAAGTCTGCAGTATCCACGTGAGCAAAGAAGCCAATAGGCGTTACCTTTTCTGCTGTGTTTGCACTTAACTTTCCAATTGCAAAAGCTGTTTTTTCATTATAGTAAGCATCAAGCCCAAGCTCTTTCATTTCCTTTACTAGTTCCTTGGCCAGCTCAACTTGGCCAGGTGAGGAAGGAATCTGATCATGATGTTCATAATATGAGCGAGTATTCTTTTTAGCTAACTGAATAAACCGTTTTTCTTCATAATCTAAATTATAAAAACTCATTAATATTGCCTCTTACACTAATTCCATCGTATCACTTGAAACTGGCTCAGACTTGGGGTCTGACCACCACGGCTCTTTAACTGTTTTGATAATTTTAAAACCATGCTTTGCATACAGCGCTTTAGCTGCTATATTTGCGCTAAAGACTTCTAGCCTAATCGGCCGTCTAATATTTGGTAACACTGAAGCTAACAAATGATCACCAATACCACGTCGTTGAAATTGAGGATCAATATAAAAATAAGCTAAATTATGTGGCTTATACGCAGCAAAGCCAGCAAATTCATTATTAACTTCTACAATCCTAATCTCAGAATCAAAGAAATTATACCAGTATGGTGCTTCCTTAAACGGAATAAAATATTTCTCCACTCCGCCTATTTTCATTTCTTGCAAACGAGCCGCATCATGAACCCGGCACAAATCTTCGTAATCTAAACTTTGAAAACATCTAGTTCTTACTTGCATAATTTACTCCTTTAGGTGAAAGAGTTAATAAATTTTTATTTTTCTTTAATTATACAGAAGTGAATTATACATTTAAAGATTTTAGTTCCAATTCAACCAGTCTTCATCAAAAAACTTAACTTTTTCTTCCTGTGATTCTAATTCCTCTTGTTGCATCATAGCTATTATCATCTCATCTTTCTATTTTCAGACCATTAGTTCGTATAGAAATTATATCAAACAAAGGTTCATCTTTCTACTCTTTTTCAAAAAAATATTAATTGAGTTAGTAATAGATGTGAATTACCTATATTTTTATCCACAATCGCGATAATATCGGGCTTCAGAGCCATGTTTCACGTTTATTGTTTACATTTAGCTGTTTTTCCAAGTAATCAAATAGCTTTTCACCTTATAAAAATTGTTTCATAAAAAAGGATCCAACTTAATGGATCCCTTAAACATGTTATTCGTAAATAATTACAGGTTCGCCCTTTTTAATATTGTTCCAAACGCTTCGAATCTCACTTGGTTTAACATTAACACAACCATGTGAGCCACCCTTTAGGTAAGCGGTCTTGCTCCAATCAGTCCGCCAAGAGGCATCGTGAAAACCACAGCCACTTAAGGTAAATGGCATCCAATACTTAACTGGAGAAGCATAACTTGAACCATCATCATTGGTCCCGCGCAATGTACTTGGTGATTCCTTATAGTGGATATACCACACCCCACGCGGAGTTTGATCACCCTTAGAACCTTCCATAGTACCGGTAACAACATCACGAAGATGAACGGCCAGTTTACCCTTTTTGATCAACCATACTTCTTGCTTTTTCAATGATACAACAGCATAAGTATCACCAATCTCTTTATTTGAATAACCATAGCCGTGAGGATAAGTGCTGTAGCCTAAACCGTAAAGTGCATCTGCACCATCAAAGTTTTTTTGGCCTTTGGCAAATGCTTCGAGAAGTAAGCGTTGCGTCTTTTTAACATAAACGCCCCAACCCCAAGTCTTATTCTTTACCGTTATCGTTTTGCCTTTAACTTTATTGCCCTTTGGCACTGTAAATTTATAGCTCTTGTGTAATGTTGAAACTTCTTTATCAATTTGATTTAACTTAGTCGTTAATTTACTAGTATCACCAAATTGATAGCGATTATCTCGATAAGTCACATTATTCAATAAATCTTTGGCCTTTAATTGATAATTTTTGCCATTAATTTTATAAGTAATCTCTGCTTTGCTTAAGTCAGTTAGTTTCTTTTTAGCTGTAGCTAAATTACTAGTAGTAAACTTATAAGTCTGAGTCGATGGAGTTTTAGTTTGTTGCTTCTTAAAAAAGGCCTTTGTCTCGGACTCATCTAATGATTGGACTGTAGTGTTATAGCTATAAACCAGTTCGTTATTTTTTAACTCAACTTGATTTTTAGCTTTTTGGTTAACTTTAGCCATTGCCTTAGTAACGGTTAGCTTTCCTACTTTAACTCCATCGATTGTAACATTAGGGTTAAAGTGAGTTTTAGCATATTTTTCTGCTGCAGCTTGTGTTGCCACACGGTGATTATGAATGCCAAAACCCGCGATTACCCCAACGATAATTAAAACTGCAATCGTTAAAATAATAATATTGTTTCGTTTATTCTTTTTCTTTAGGTCTTCGTTCATACTATCCTACCTTTTATGTCAGTAATAATATCTTTAATATAGCACCTTGCAGATTTCGTGTAAAATCTATTGATTTATCTAACCTTTTTTATAATTAGACGACTAGCATCCCGCAAAGCAAAATATAAAATTGGTGTACAAATTGCAGTAGAAATTGAATTGATTACAGTTGCAGACAAACTAACAAAGGCTCCAACTAACGCTACTTTAAAGCTCGTCCCCACCATTAAAGCTTCAACAATCGAAACGCAATAAGTAGTGAATATCTTAGTTACCCCTGCAATAATACCTAAAATAATAATATTTCTTTTACTATCTTGATAGTGCATTCCTCGATAAACTGCTGTCAAAACCGAAGCCACTACTACTACCTCAAGCATAGTTAACCATGATGTTGCGGCATAGCCATTTAACAAATCAAAACCACCTAGACCAATAATTCCCGCAATCATGCCATTACGATAACCTAAATATAAAATTGCTACAGCAGTTAGCGTATTTCCAAAATGAATAAATGGGCGTCCTACCATAGCAGGAACGGGGATTCTTAACACCCAGATCCCAATATAAATAATTGCCGCAAAAAGTCCCGTTAAAACTAAAGCTTGTAAAGAATTCTTGTTTTCTCTAAATATCTGCATTATTAATTATTACTCCATCTCTTCAGTAAATCTGGTAAAGCTGCTGCATAATTTGGTCCTAGACGTGAATCTTGCTTGGGTGTTTCCCTGATTGCTTGTGCAACAAAATCGGCCGCAATTGAACACGCTTTTTCTAAATTTTCTTTATGCATTACAGCAGCAAAAAATGCACTTGCAAACAAATCTCCCGTACCAAAATAATTACCTGGGAGTTTTTTCTGAATTAAAGACCAACTATGATCGGCTGTAATTCCAACTTCCGCAATTTTTTCCTTATTAAGTGAAATACCGGTAATTATGACATTCGGGACACCAAATTGACTAGATAATTCAGCCGCAAATTCTGTTGCTGTTTTCAATGAATTACTAGTTGCCTTTTTGCCTAATAAAAATGCTGCTTCTGTCATATTCGGCGTTAAAATCGTAGCCGACTTAACTAGATTTCGCATCTTTATTACATAGTTTTCATCAATGCCACGATAAAGTTGACCGTGATCACCCATTACTGGATCAATCAAGATCAATTTATTTTTTTGTTTAAAATAGCTAATCTTTTCTGTCCAAAAATCTAATGCACTTTTGCCCAAATAGCCTAAGTATACAGCTGAAAAATCAAAACCAACCTTTTGCCAATGGGCCATAATCTTAGCCATTTCATTATTCAAACTTAAAAAAGTATTCTCACCAAAGCCACCCGTATGTGTAGACAAAATTGCAGTAGGCAATACGGTCGGGCTCAAGCCACATGCTCCTAAAACGGGTAAAGCTGCACTAAGTGATACTTGACCAGCACAAGATAAATCTTGGCTAACTAATACGCCACCATTAACCATCTTTTTTACTCCAATCAAAAAAATCCTGCTTTAAGCTTAACATGAAGTTTAAAGCAGGAAAAATTTTATTTTGCGCTAAATGTATTAGCCTTGATATGATTCAAAATTTGATAACCAATTTGTTTATTTCTGTTTTCATCATTTTGAGTTTGATTTAAGAACATAATCAAACCATTTTGATTATCTGTAGTCATCTGAATCCAGTTACCAAAGTGAGTATTATATAAGTTACCATATGCTAACTTCAAGTTATCATTATTTTTCATATATAAACCACCTGAATAACCATTTGATGAACGTGATGTTAAATGAGTCATATAATCAAAGTCTGTTCGACTCAAAATTTGCCCATTGGTTAAACCAAGTTGAATACGGTAATAGTCCATTGGAGCTGAGAACAAATTACCAGCACCTACCAATTGAGAAGCTTGAGTCTTTTTAACATATTGAGCCCATTGGTAATTCTTTTGATTCCAGGTATATGAGATACCATCCGTCATCCCGGCTGGAATATCTTCCAAGAAATAAGTTCGCTTTAAGCCAAGCTTATTAATAATTCGTTCCTGCACATTTTGCTTGTAGCTTTGTCCAGTTTCTTGACGTATAATTCCAGCTAACAAAATATAGTTGGTATTATTGTATGAAAAATTACCAGGTTGATTTTGCGTAGTTGAGTTTAGCTTATTAACAACCCAATTAATTGCATCAGCTTCTGAATAAACACGTCCTCTATTTACTTCAGTATCAGCTGCTGTCAATCCAGAAGTATGCGTCATCAAGTTGCCGACGGTAATATTATCAGCACCTTTTAAATTAGGATACCACTTAGAGATCTTAGTATACTGTGTAAACTTCCCTGCAGAAATTAATTGAGTGATAATTGCGCCGGTAATTACTTTTTGCAAAGAACAAACAGGATAAACTACCTTACTGTTTCCCGCACCTAATCGCTTGCCATAATAACCGTAACCATAAGAAATTTGTTGTGGTTGTCCATCTTTTACTATAACTACGGTACCACGAGCATAATAACTAGCTAATGTATTTCTAACAAAGCTCCGCATTTCAGTTTTGTTATAACTTGCTGCCTGAACTGTCGAGCTATTGGCATTAGCAATTGCCATTCCAACAGGCATTGAAGCAGCTATAGTTAACCAAATGGTTGATTTGATTAATGTTTTTTTTAAATTAATACGTTTCGTTTTAAATTCCCCCAGCAATGTTATGTAAATTCTATCCATAATATTAGCATTTATTTTTTTCATTGGGGTTACAATTTTGATAAAGAATCAATGAGAACGTATACATTTTCTTTTTCTAATATGGATAATTATTTAAATGGTCTTGATCAGTAATCTGACGTATTACTTTAGCCGGTACCCCTAGTGCCAATGAATTATCTGGAATATCTTTAGTAACTACCGATCCAGCTCCAATAACACAATTTTTACCAATTTTTACGCCGGGACAAACAGTAACATTGCTGGCTAACCAACAATTATCGCCAACAGTGATAGCTGCTCCATATTCAATATCGGCTATTTTTCCGTCTGATTGCTTGCGAGCATTTCTTTGAGTTGGCAACAAAGGATGCAATGGAGTCGCAAATGTTACGTTAGGTCCACACATTACATTATTTCCAATTGTTACGGGACAAGTATCCAAAATAGTCAAATTGAAATTAGAATAAAAATTATCTCCTAAGTGTGTAAATTGGCCATAATCCACTTCAATTGGTCCTTGTAAATATACATTTTGACCATGATTCGGAAAAAGACGATCGATAATTGCTTTCCGTTCTACCTCATCTTCATCAGTAGTCATGTTGTAATCACGTGATAAGCGATGAGCTAAACTGGAAATCTTTTTCAGTTCTTCAGTATCTGGGCGATATGGTTTGCCTGCCAACATTTTTTTAGTATTTTCTTCCATCGATAAAGCCTACTTTCTAATTTAATCGCTTACTTAAATAAATCATGTCTACTAGCTGATGTCCAGCTTCAAAAATCGGATGATCATAATTTTTTACAAAAAATCTTTGATCTTACCTGAGCGTTTAAAACCACATTTTTCATAAAAAGGAATAGTTAAGGGGCTATCACCCGTTCCAACTTGCAAAATTTGATATTTATTTTGATACTTCTTAGCAATAAAATTAATCAAATGTTTAGCATACCCTTTACCTTGATCTTCTGGATAAGTGGCTATATTTTTTATTTCTACTGTATTACCATTTTCAACCGTAATAACACATTCAGATCTAACTTTTCCTTTATCAATCAAGATATACATAATTCCACGTTCTAAATAGCGATCAATCATACTCTCTTGTTCATCAGCTAACAAAAGTAAGTCTATATACTGCTTCTTATTAGATTTTATCTCTTTAATTTCCATGATTATTTTCCAATTAATTTAAAATTTTTCTCTTTCTACTCATATTCTAGAGACTGTAAAATAGTTTGTGTAAGGATGAATGATTCCTTAAATTTATTTCTTTAAACATTAGAAAAAGGAGTTCCTTTCTCGTATGATTGGTTTGAACAAAAAAACACATACAGAAAGAAGAACTCCTTCATGAATGATTTTACCAAAGATTTTGCTCAAG
>NZ_PCYV01000099.1:0-399 GCF_002553785.1 Lactobacillus sp. UMNPBX15 | reverse complement strand
TGGAGTAAACTTTCACCAAGCAATAGTCCGTTTGTCCTTGTTTTTCGCGACATCGGTCTTCCGGGGGCTGCTAGTATCGTTAATTTTGTAGTAATTACTGCTGCGGCTTCTGCTTGTAATAGTTCTCTATATACAACTGGTCGGATGCTAGCTGAGTTAACCTCTACTGCTCATCGGCCTGTTATCCGTAAGATTAGTCGCTTATCTAAGCGGTCGGTGCCTGCAACAGCGGTTATTATTTCTGCAGTCGTTATTGGAATTGCCGCTATCTTAAACTTAGTAATGCCAGAAGGAGTTTTTACTTTTGTTTCCAGTATTGCTACCACGAGTTTTCTCTTTGTATGGGCTGCTATCATCTTGGCACATTTAAAATATATTCGTCAGCATCCGCAATCAAGG
>NZ_PCYV01000098.1:0-399 GCF_002553785.1 Lactobacillus sp. UMNPBX15 | reverse complement strand
CTGAAATAGCTGCTGCAATTCCTAGCTCTTTTATGTCTGCTTTCTTTGATTTGATTGCGACTGCAAGAACAGCTGCACCTTGAGAAACCATTGTTGCGCAGATAATTGCGTTTAATGAGCTTTGACCAGTTGAGGCAATTTGTTGAGCAACTAGTGGCACAACGCCCCAGTGAAGACCAAAAATAACCAATAACTGATAAAAGGCACCGATTATTAAGCCGCCAACCCAGCCAGATGCAGATACTAGCCAGTTAATAAAGACTGCGATACCATTTGCGGCTCCTTGAATGATTGGACCGGTAATAACTAATGTGATAGTTGAAACTACAAGGATAGTAATTAATGGGGTAAAGATCATTTGCAAGTAACTAGGCAAAACTTTCTTTAACCACTGTCCAC
>NZ_PCYV01000097.1:0-400 GCF_002553785.1 Lactobacillus sp. UMNPBX15 | reverse complement strand
GTTAATACCGGCTAATTCTTGGCTGGGGATCACCTCCACACACGTGGAGAATACCCTGCAAAACCGCCAGCCGTAGTGTCAGTGTCAGGATCACCTCCACACACGTGGAGAATACTTCAGCTTGTTCTTGCATTCTGTCAAATACTGAGGATCACCTCCACACACGTGGAGAATACAAAATTCGTTTTTGCCCATTCTGCGGAACATCAGGATCACCTCCACACACGTGGAGAATACTAAGATAGATCATAACCTCATACAGTCGCTTTAGGATCACCTCCACACACGTGGAGAATACGGCAGCGATTAACACCGCTACAATAACACAAACAGGATCACCTCCACACACGTGGAGAATACAACTTCACGGTCGGAACGGTAAGCGTAGTCATAGGATCAC
>NZ_PCYV01000096.1:0-416 GCF_002553785.1 Lactobacillus sp. UMNPBX15 | reverse complement strand
ACATTTTCTATGAAAAGGAGGGACGTGCCGGAAGATGGAAAATATATTAGACCTGTGGAACCAAGCCCTTGCTCAAATCGAAAAAAAGTTGAGCAAACCGAGTTTTGAGACTTGGATGAAGTCAACCAAAGCCCACTCACTGCAAGGCGATACATTAACGATCACGGCTCCCAATGAATTTGCCAGAGACTGGCTGGAGTCCAGATACTTGCATCTGATTGCAGATACTATATATGAATTAACCGGGGAAGAATTGAGCATTAAGTTTGTCATTCCTCAAAATCAAGATGTTGAGGACTTTATGCCGAAACCGCAAGTCAAAAAAGCGGTCAAAGAAGATACATCTGATTTTCCTCAAAATATGCTCAATCCAAAATATACTTTTGATACTTTTGTCATCGGATCTGGAAACCGAT
>NZ_PCYV01000095.1:0-418 GCF_002553785.1 Lactobacillus sp. UMNPBX15 | reverse complement strand
ATTTTTCTTAATCACTCAAATTTAATTGACCTAAAAAAATCTCCACTTGCTCATTAATTTTGTTTGCATTATCTTCCAATGCTTGCAATCCTGCTTTCGCATAATCATCACTATACCCAACACTTTCTTTCCTCAATTTCCGCAACCGCGCTGCCTTTTTCTTGCTAAAATCTTTAAAACTAACTACTCGATCATCAATCGAATGTAAAACAGCTATATCACCAGGATCTAAGTTTTGATAATTAGGATACTTTATCTGACTTAACATTATTTTCGCAGATTCTAACCCCTCATAACTTCGCTTACCTCTAAGCTGTAATTCCCAGCGCTCCCACTCCTCAACATTATCAGGCAACTTTTTATGATGACGAGTAGTTTCTATTTTTTTATTATAAATACGAATCATAAAATCACTAGA
>NZ_PCYV01000094.1:0-419 GCF_002553785.1 Lactobacillus sp. UMNPBX15 | reverse complement strand
AGTTAAAGCCCGGCTATAACCTGCAAATCGCTACACATAAGCAATTTGTCCTTGATTACGAGCTCTTTTCAAAACCAACTGACACCAGGACCTTAGTGCCATTCCTTACCCAGTTTCATGCTTTAGATTTCTTTAAGCATATCGTTGCCGATGCCGGTTATGGTAGTGAGTACAATTACACAATGATTCTTGATCAGTTTGAAAAGCAGCCTGTTATTCCATACACAACTTATCAAAAGGAACAGAAACATAAATTTAAAAACGATCCAACTAAATCACAAAATTGGCAGTATAATGCCGAAGATGATTACTACATCGATCATTTAGGAGTTCGCTTTAGCTTTTATCGGTATAGTAGGCGAACCGATAAATATGGTTTCGAACGTGATTTCAAACTCTATCGAGCGGATAAGCACCAA
>NZ_PCYV01000093.1:0-427 GCF_002553785.1 Lactobacillus sp. UMNPBX15 | reverse complement strand
AAGTCACCTTTAAACTAATATATTAGATAGAAGGCTAGAATATTGAGTCATAAAAAAGTTATACGCAATCAAAAATATGAAGAATACTGGAAGATAACTTTGGGTACATCAGATATCTTCGGCAATCAATTTATAAGAACACTTGCACTAATAGTAGATCATATTGATAAATATGATCTGGCCAATAAGACCGTAGATGAATTAAAAAAGGGGAAGACTCTTAATCAAGAAGTAACACATTCAAAGGACCTCGAAGCAAAGATAAAGAGCATATACGAAAATGATGATTCTACTGGTGCGTCTACTAGGAAACAAATTAATCAATATATAAAACTAGGATTTGTAAAACCATACTTGCAAGGATATCATTCTGCAGCCAAAGAATATATTAAGCCAGGACAGTCTGAAGAGACTTTACAGCGTCTTT
>NZ_PCYV01000092.1:0-427 GCF_002553785.1 Lactobacillus sp. UMNPBX15 | reverse complement strand
GAAGGCTACCAACGCCTCTATGATGCTATTCAATACGTTAAAGATGCTGGAATTAAAAATATTATTCTACATCACCCAATGAAGTTTCAGGATCATCATTCAGAAGTAGTGGCCCCTGAAAAACAGTATCCTGACCTATATCGCTTTATCGAATTTACAACTGAAAAGCTCCTTTATTTAGCTGATGATCTTGATGTTCAAGTTTTGGTTCATGGTGGTTATGCTGGTCCTGAGTCACGTTACTTTGTTTCACTCTACCCTAGTGTAGAAGACGCCCGAAATGCTGTTTATCAGCGGTTGGATCGTTTTGCAGATGCTGGTGGAGAGCATATCATGTTTGAAAACTCAATTGCGCCAGTTTTTGCTTATGGCGATCCCCTTCAAGAAGATGAAATTCTTGCACATGATTATCGACTTGCCTTTGATA
>NZ_PCYV01000091.1:0-431 GCF_002553785.1 Lactobacillus sp. UMNPBX15 | reverse complement strand
CATTTCAGAGTTTTATTCATACAAGCTACCATGGCGACCTTATTCAGTTTTGGATGAGGTCGTTTTTCTTTTAAACGATAGTAATAGTCAACAATATGATTAGAATTAGCGTGTTGTTGGCGGATCATATTACCTACAGTAAAATATAAGAGCTTACGGGCAATCGGGTTTCCACGCTTATTAATGTGATCTTGATCTAAATAGGTTCCAGATTGGTAACGACGAATATCAATTCCGACAAAGGCATTAAGCTGATTGGCATTGTCAAAGCGACTAATGTCGCCCAATGCTCCCATTAACTGAGCCGCAGTTTGTTTCCCAATTCCCGGAAAAGAGCAGTATAGGATATACTCTGGTAAGCGCTGGGCAATAGATTCCATCCGCTTGATGACCTCTTCCTTTTTACGGGTTAAGGCAATTAATTGGCGAGC
>NZ_PCYV01000090.1:0-437 GCF_002553785.1 Lactobacillus sp. UMNPBX15 | reverse complement strand
ACTTTACCAAGGAAATCTACCGTCAAGCTGGTTACGACACCAAGGTAACGCCAGTCACCACTGCAGAATACGGTTTGTCTAAGGCAGTTCGCCCATTCAACTCACGCCTCGATAAGAGCAAGTTGGTAGAGAACGGCTTTAAGCCATTGCCTGTTTGGCCTGATGCAGTTAGCCGTTATCTTGAGATTTTGAAGAAGCAAGGCTTCTTTGATGAATTGGGTAAGTAGGATAGATGAGGAAGGAAGCATCCCTTTTGTAGGGGTGTTTCTGGTGTATGAAAGCATCCCCCAAAGGGATGCTTTTTTTGATTGGTTTAAATATTAAAATAATTATTCATGATAAAATGATAATGTTTACTTTTTGGAAAGTGAGAATAAAAGATAGGAGACTGTAAAATAGTTTGTGTAAGGATGAATGATTCCTTAAATTTATTTCTT
>NZ_PCYV01000008.1:0-63820 GCF_002553785.1 Lactobacillus sp. UMNPBX15 | reverse complement strand
TAGTAAATAACATATATATTATTATCAATAAAATTCAGAAAACATTGTGATTTTTAGTAATTTATGGGGCAAAAATGGGGCGAAAAATATGAAACTAGACGATTCAAAACGATTTTATCTGAAACTAACAACTAAGAAGAAATCCCGATATATCAAGTAAATTGTTGATATATCGGGAATTGGTATCTAGTGATCATTAAAATTTTTGTTTTAAAGAAAGCTATAGCATAAAAATAAAAAAATGGCTTTATAGATACTAAAGGCAAAACTAGCATATTACTCAACTATTTTCATTATTTTTAATTAGAATTACTTTACCATAACTGTTTCAAAATACTTCTCTTTGAAGGTTGTTTTATTGATTATTGTCAGCATATTATTCAATTCAGACTTTTAGCCATAAAATATACGGATAACTAATCTCTAAAAAATTATCTCAAGAATATCTAGGATACCATTGATTTACTCTTAGCCATAAAAGTAATTTTATCTAGCTTGATTAACTTGATGAAAAACTATAATTCCAACCATCAATAAAACCATTACTTTTAAAAACTGGTTCATACAAATGAACAACTAACTATTAAACTATAAAACTAACTATTGATCAAAATAAATGAACTTGGTCATAGAATTGCGATCTCAGCATGTAAAAATTTATTGAGAGGTGATTTTCTTATCATAGTCAGAGTAAATGAAGTAAAAACAAAAATTAAAAAAGCAAAATTCATTTTTTGAAAAAATAAATAACCTGAATTCGAGTTAACAAATCCAAAATAAGACTTATTTGCTGAAACAATTAAATTAATTATGACTTCTATTATTAAATTGATTGTTTTTTAATCTAGCTTTACATAATATGAATTATACGCACACTGATAAAATTATTATTTTTAAGATTGGTCGCTTTCTTCTCACTCACAACCTCTTCAAAAAAACACTTGCCAATTATGACAAGTGCTTTTAAAATCATTTTGAAAAATCAATTTTTTTATTTCGTCTCAATGCAATGATATAAACTAAATTAATCGTCGTTAAAAAAATGACTGCAATCCAAATAGTTTTTAATACCAATAATTTTTGCAGTAAAGCTGAAATTATTGCTCCAACTGCAAATGCAATTGTTAACATCATATAATTAACGGCAGCTGTATGTTTACTTTTGTCTTCACCAAAGAAAAATGCACTCCATGCAACAACCGATTTTTTTAAATTTCCAGTTGTAAATGCATTGTTATAACCCATGCCTTCAATTTTGCTGAAAGATGCGTTTTGAATAGCCAATCCAAACGCAATAGCAGGCACAATATAATAATTAGGAACACTTTTAGGCAAAAAGCCCACTACAATACAAATCGCTAAAATTGGAAATAAGCAAAATACTCTCCAATAGTGACTTTTCACATATTTATGAAAAAGTCCTACTAATAGCAATCCTAAAGAAAAAGCAATAAACGTACTAGCTCGATTAATCATTCCAGGAACATTATGATCAGCTAATGCTGAACTAAAAAAGATAACGTTTCCTGTTTGTCCAGCGGAAAGCGTATGTCCTCTCTGGATATATGTATATGCATCAATAAATCCCCCACAAAAAGTTAACGCACACGCTAATTGTCGTGACTCTGCAGGCCGATTACTATTTAAAACCTCTTTTAAACTCATCAAATCCCCAATCTATTTTTATATCCTTGTATACATTATAAGCTTAAAAACTTAATAATTAGTATATTTTTTTAAGCTTTTATTTCATTTCTATTTTAACAATAAAAGTATTCAATTTAAGACTATACTATAAACTGTAGTGCCTAATAGCACTGATTACGCTAAAAATGTACATTTATAAACAAATATAATTTCTTATTATTTAATATAAGTGTATGTTGAGAATATTAAAATAGTCTATTCATTTTTTACATAATTTTATATAGGCTATAATAGACTATAAGTTACTTGAAAGGATCGAATGCTTGTGAATATTAATTTAGGAGAAGAAATTTCTCGTAGAAGACGTGAACAGAAACTAACACAGGAAGATTTGGCTGAGCTAAGTGATCTTTCTGTAAATTTTATTTCACGTGTGGAAAGGACTAAGGACCAAAACATTAGTATTCAGAAGCTTGATTCTATTGCCAAAGCTTTGAATACTACTACACCCGATATCATTAACAATGCCTATCGTGCTAAAAAAATCAAGCCTGAAAAAATTCATGATAACAATACACCCGTTTTCATGAAAAAAGTTATTAACGAATTAAGAAAATTACCAGAACCTAAGGCTGAACGCGTATGTAAGTCTTTGATCACCCTTCTAAAAGAAATGAATAATTAACAAAAACGTGCTGTTTATTCCGAAAAAACAGCACGTTTTTGTTAGTCATCAAACTTTGATCCTTGGACTTGGATCGACTCAATAGTTATATCTTCTAGTGGTTTATCCATTTTATCTTTTTTCGACTTAGCAATTTTATCAACTACATCCATGCCTGTAATTACTTGTCCAAAGACCGTATGACGACCGTCAAGCCATGGAGTTCCGCCTTGCTTATAAGCATGAATAATTTCCTTTGGATAGCCTGCGGGTTCCATCTGTTTTATGTAACGCTTAGGCATATTCTTGTTTTGAACGATAAAAAATTGACTACCATTAGTGTTAGGGCCTGAATTAGCCATCGATAATGCTCCGCGAATATTAAAAAGTTCTCGTGAAAGTTCATCTTCAAATGGATGCCCCCAAATGCTTTCACCACCAGTGCCATTTCCTTCAGGATCTCCACCTTGAATCATAAAGTCGCTAATTACGCGGTGAAAAATAGTACCATCATAATAGCCTTTTTGAGCTAAACGAATAAAATTTTCAACCGTCATTGGAGCTTGTTCTGGAAAAAGTTGAATTTTTATTTCACCTTGATTGGTTTTCAATACAGCTGTTGGTCCCTGTTGATTTTCTAAATTTAATTGTGGATATTTCAATATTTTTCTCCTAAAATCAGTTTTAATTTTTAGGTAAAAAATAAGAGGCAGTTAACCCTACCTCCTATTTTTTACATCATTACTTTTAAGCATTAAAAGCATCAGTAAGAGGTGGAACAACCTGCTTCTTACGTGATACTACACCAGGTAATTTAACTTCTGAATCACTAAGTTGCTTATTAAATGCTTTTTCGAATAATGACTTAGTCTCATCAGAGCCAACAACTAAAGCTTCTGAATCTGAGTCAAGAATGTTAGTAATTAAAAGCATAAACATATCATAACCATTATCCTTAGATGAAGCATCCATTGCCTTTAAAAAGGCTTCCTTACGTTCTAACGCTTCAGGTAAGTCAACAACATTGATTTGTGCAACACGGACGTTGTGACCATTTAATTCAAAGCTCTTGGCATCTAAATCAATCAATTCTTCTTCTGACTTGTCACTGATGTTAGTACCAGCCTTAAGCATTGCTAAGCCGTATTCCTTGTAATCTACGCCAGCAATCTTAGCCAATGCTTCTACAGCCTTTTTATCCTTATCTGTAGTAGTTGGTGATTTAAGAAGTAAAGTATCTGAAATAATAGCTGAAAGCATTAAACCAGCGTAGTTTTCTGGAATTTCAATGCCAAATTCATTGAACATTCTCCAAACAATGGTTGAAGTACAGCCTACAGGTTCTGCACGGTAATATAATGGATCAGCGGTATTAAAATTCATTATTCTATGGTGATCCACAACATGAGTAACCTTAACTTTGTCAATATCTGAAACACTTTGTTGTGGTTCATTGTGGTCAACCAACATAACAGATTTAACTTCTGGAGCAGCTTCTTTAATTACACGAGGTGCTTTAAAGCCGAATTTTTTAAGAGCATATGCAGTTTCATCATTAGGCTCACCCAAGGCAACGGCTTCAGTGTTGTAACCTAACTTGTTTTGCAAATATGAAAATGCAATAGCAGTGCCAATTGCATCAGTATCTGGATTTTGGTGTCCAAAAACAAATTCTTTTTCCATTAAATAAATTGCCTCTTTTTCTAATTATTTTATTTAATTTCTTCACTTAATAGTTTACTAAAATTATTGTTCCTATCCAAGTTATTGTCTAAGAAAATCTGTAATTCCGTTAGTAATTTCTTCATCCTAGGAACATCTAATTTTCCTCTACGATAAACACAAGCAGTCGTAAACTCAGGCATATTTTTAATATAAACAGGAGTCAAATTAATCTCATCCTTATGCGCATCATAGTAAGTCTGATCTACATAAGTATCAAGATCAGTATTTTCTGCAATTTTGATCATTTCCTTAGTAGATGCAATTTTAAACGGAGTAACGAGATCAATCTTTTTACTAAAGTTAAGTCGCATTAATCTTGATAAGTAGTAATTCTCCGGATATGCAACCCACTTTCTGTTGCCAAAACGAGTAACAGAATATGTCCCTCCTGCTTCCACATTATCCTTGTGAGTCAGTACAACAATATGCTCAGGGCAAATATCACGATGATTGTATTGATGACGGAAATTAGCTCCTGTTTTATTAGTAGTATCTGGCATATACATAATCGCCATATCAATCATATTGGAATCAAGTCTGTGCCATAGCTCTTTGCGGTCAAAGTAATCAACGGTAAAAGTTACTTCTGGATACTTTTTATTGAAGTAACGTAAAAATTGGTAGAAAAGATCAACATGTACGGACTCTAGAATACCAATTGAAATATTGCCTTTATCTGACTGGGTATATTCTTGAATGTCACTAATAACACCATTAATGGTATTTAGCAACTCTATCGCTGCTGCTTCCATTTCTTTACCAGCTTCGGTTAGGTATAACTTCTTCCCCATTTGTCCAAATAATGGAGCACCAATAGCGCGTTCCAATTTTTTTACTTGCTGAGTTAAAGCCGGTTGGGTAATACCTAAAATTTGTGCAGCTTGGGTATAATTCATCGTCTCAATCAATTGTAAAAAATAACGCAATGATTTAGCCGATAAAATAGTATCACTTTTAGACATAACGATTATCTCTTTCCTAAAATATTATTTTACGATAAGCCATGTCCCATAACACTGCTATTATCTATCCAAAACAAAACAGTGTCAAAACATATGTCTTAACACTGTTTTTAAAGATTAATATATTGTTTTAGTTAAACTCAAATCTTAATTTTGACTACTAATGGGTCTTCCCAATTCAATACTTACAGGCGTCCCATCAACAGTAGTATCAATAACAAATGAGCCGTTAGAATAACGATCGCCTAATGGATAATCCGTAGTTTTAATATTTACATGACGGTCACTAGAAGTAGTGACATGTAACAAATGATCTTGAGCATATGGCATTAGAGCAACAATTCTATGCGGTTTATTCTTCAATTCCCGCAGTACTAGTACCCCTCGCTTGGCTCTAGAAACTTTATTAACTAGTTTAAGTTTGAATTGCTTAAATGCCCCACGTTGAGTAATTAGCCCAACATGCATTAAATCAACATACTTAGAATCAACTAGGACATAATTTACGATATAATCGTCATCTTTCAAGTTAGCAGATTTAACACCTACTGCTTTAGCTCCTGAAGTTGGTATCTCGCTAGCATCATATCTAATTGCATAGGCGCGATGAGTAAATAATGTGATTTCCTTATGATTATCTGATTTGATCAAATCTACCCCAACCACATAACTATCCTTGCCCTTTAACTTGATAGCTGTCATTGCACGTGACTTATAAGTTCTCGTCGGCTGTAAGTTAGCTAACTCCAATTGTTTGATATAACCGTCATTAGTAGCCAGAATAAAGTTGCAATCAGTATTCAATTTATCAAATACAAAGACGCGAATAATTTGCTCATCACTGTCTAATCCAATTTCTTGTGATAGGTGTTGTCCTGTTTCTTTCCATTTGGTTTCAATTAGTTCATGTACTGGACGATAAATGACATTCCCCTTATTGGTAAATAAATACAAGTTAGTCAGGGTAGATAGTGTGTTTTCATAAACTACTTTGTCACCATCTGGTAAACCATTGTCATCATCATTAGTTGACTGATATGAACGTAAAGATGAACGCTTTAAATAGCCATCTCGACTAATTAGTACTCTAACCTGTTCATCAGCAACTAAGGCTTTTTCATCAATTTCAACTTTAGCACTTTCTTCTGAAATTTGAGTTCGACGTGGATTAGCAAATTCTTTCTTGACTGCATTTAACTCTTTAATAATTTCTTTTTCTAAAGTTGCACGATCTGATAATAATTTACGGTATTTTTCGGCCAATTTATTTAACTTGTCTTGTTCAGCAATTAATTCATTAACATCCGTATTAGTTAAACGATAAAGTTGTAAAGAAACAATTGCTTCAGCTTGTTTTTCAGTAAATTTATACTTAGCTATTAAATTCTTCTTAGCATCGGCTTTATTTTTAGAAGCGCGGATGGTTTTAATTACTTGATCCAAAATATCCATGGCATGAATCAAGCCCTGAATAATCTCTAATCTAGCTTCTGCCTTATCTAAGTCAAATTTCGTACGTTTAGTTACAACGTCTTTTTCATGTTCTAAATAAGAAGCTAAAATTCGTTTTAGCCCAACTTGAACAGGAGTCATGTGATCAATAGCGACCATGTTGAAGTTATAAGATACTTGTAAGTCAGTATTTTTAAATAAATAATTTAGAATATTCTGCGCATCAGCATCTTTTTTCAATTCAATCACAATTGACAAACCATGGCGGTCAGTTTCATCACGAACTTCTGCGATTCCATCAATTTCTTTATTCAGACGGATTTCATCTATCTTTTTTACTAATAGTGCTTTGTTAACATCGAATGGAATTTCCGTAGCAACAATTTTTTGCCTATGCCCACGAATTTCTTGAATAGTGGTTTTGGCACGGACCTGAATTCTACCACGTCCTGTCCTATATGCTTCCTTAATTCCCTTAGTCCCCATAACAATAGCACCAGTTGGAAAGTCAGGACCTTTTACATATTTCATCAAATCTTCAAGAGAAGCATCAGGATGTTTCAACAAATAAATTGTTGCATCAATCACTTCACCTAAGTTATGTGGTGGAATCTCTGTAGCGTAACCAGATGAGATCCCAGTTGATCCATTAACTAATAAGTTAGGAAAGCGTGCAGGTAAGACTGTAGGTTCATACTCAGTATCGTCAAAGTTAAGCACCATGTTTACGGTTTGCTTATCAATATCTTGCAAAAGCATATTAGAGATTTTGCTTAAGCGGGATTCCGTATAACGCATAGCTGCTGGGCCATCACCATCCATTGAACCATTGTTACCATGCATTTCAACTAACGGTTCGCGCATCTTCCAGTCTTGTGATAAGTGCACTAAAGCCCCATAGATTGAGCTGTCACCGTGAGGGTGAAAGTTACCCATGATATTACCGACAGCCTTAGCAGCCTTTTTAAATGGTTTATCATAAGTATTACTATCTTGATACATTGCATAAAGGATACGCCGCTGAACTGGCTTTAAGCCATCTCGAATATCAGGCAAAGCACGTTCTTGAATAATATATTTTGAATATCGTCCAAAACGTTCACCCATTACTTGTTCAAGTGGCATTTCTCGAATTCGTTCTTTTGTGGCCATTAAATTTAAAACCTTCTTTTATTCATCTTCGGATTCTAGAATTGAGCCGTCTTCGCCCATTCTGAATTTAACATTTTCTTCAATCCACTTTCTTCTTGCGGCTACTTTATCACCCATTAAGGTAGTAACTCGTCTCTCAGCAAGAGCAGCATCGTCAATTTTAACTCTGATTAACATTCTCGATTGAGGATCCATAGTAGTAGCCCATAGCTGTTCCGCGTTCATTTCACCTAAACCTTTGAATCGCTGCAGCGAATAGCCACGTCCCATTTTCTTTTCATCATCAGCTAGTTCTTCATCAGTCCATGCATATTGAACTTGCGTCTTTTTGCCTCGACCTTTTTGTAAGCGATAAAGCGGTGGCAGAGCAATATAAACTTTTCCGTGTTCAATCATCGGCCGCATATAACGATAAAAGAATGTTAATAGCAAGATCTGAATGTGAGCACCATCATCGTCGGCGTCAGTCATGATAATGACTTTATCATAATTAGAGTCATCAACATTAAACTCGGTTCCTACACCAGCACCAATGGTATAAATCATAGTGTTAATTTCTTCGTTTTTAAAGATATCCTGCAATTTTGCCTTCTGAGTATTTAATACTTTACCACGAAGAGGCAAAATTGCTTGGAATCTTCTGTCTCTACCTTGCTTAGCAGATCCACCAGCTGAGTCACCTTCGACCAAGAATAATTCATTCTTTTTAGGATTTCGTGATTGAGCTGGCGTTAATTTACCAGACAAAACTTCTTTTTTTCGTCTCTTTTTACCATTTCTGCTTTCATCACGTGCCTTTTTAGCTGCTTCACGTGCATCCCTAGCCCTTTGAGCCTTCTTAACTAGTTCCTGAGCCAGCTCACCATTTTCCATTAAATAGTAAGACATTTTCTCATAAACAAGTGAATCTACAGCAGAACGTGCTTGTGGAGTACCTAATTTACCCTTAGTCTGTCCTTCAAATTCAAGTAATTCTTCAGGGATTTTAACAGATAAAACCGCGCTAAGCCCTTCACGATAATCAGAACCATCAATATTTTTATCTTTTTTACCTAGTAGACCCTGCTTTTTAGCATAATCGTTAAATGCACGTGTAAATCCACTACGAGCACCTGACTCATGGGTACCACCATCACCAGTTCTAACATTGTTAACAAATGAAACTAAATTTTCTGAATATCCATCACTATATTGACCTGAAAATTCAATTTCCATGCCATCTTGCTTGCCTTCAAAATAAAAGACATCACTAATTGTGCCTTTACCTTCGTTTAAATACTTAACAAATGATTTAATTCCATCATCATACTGAAAAACATCATGATGTTCTGGCTCACGCTCATCTGTTAAGACAAATTTAACCCCTTTAAGTAGAAAAGCAGATTCACGAATTCTCTCCTGAATTGTCTCATACTTATACTTCGTGGTTGAAAAGATAGTCTCATCTGGCTTAAACGTAATGGTAGTCCCTGTTGGCTCTTTTGTCTTTCCTACACACTTTAATGTACCTACCGGATGCCCACCATCTTTAAATTCTTCTTCATAAGCTTTACCATCGCGAACGACTCTAACCTTCATATAACTTGAAAGTGCATTAACAACGGATGAACCTACGCCATGCAACCCGCCTGAAGTTTTATAATTTTGTTCAGTAAACTTACCACCAGCATGTAATACAGTTAAAATAACTTCAATTGTGGGCTTACCCGATTTGTGCATTCCTGTCGGCATACCACGCCCAAAGTCTCTTACAGTAACACTATTATCTGAATGAATGGTTACATCAATTTCTTTACCAAAACCAGCCATGGCTTCGTCGACAGAGTTATCGACGATTTCATACACTAATTGATTAAGACCATGAATATCAGTTGAACCAATATACATACCAGGTCTTTTACGAACGGCTTCTAGGCCATGTAAAATTTGAATTGAAGAATCATCATAAGTATTAGCTTTTGCCACTAAAATTCCTCCACTTGTTCATTAATTTAACCAGCACCATATATTTAAAAGATAATCTTTGCTAAAATAGCGATAGATTAATAGGAGTGTTGTTAAATATGTTTGCATTAAAATTTGCATCGTTGTTTATTTTAGCATACTTGATTGGATCATTCCCAACAGGTGTGTTAGTGGGTAATATCTTTTTTCATAAAGATATTAGGAAATACGGATCAGGAAATATCGGAACGACTAATACCTTTAGAGTATTAGGACCAGCTGCTGGAATCATTGTCTTTATAGTAGATTTTCTCAAAGGAACTTTTGCTACAGTATTACCAATAATTTTTAAACTAGGACCACATTATCTTTGCTTGATTTTTGGCTTAGCTGCAATTTTAGGCCATGCTTTTCCTGTCTTTTTAAAGTTCAAAGGAGGCAAGGCAGTAGCAACTTCCGCTGGATTTTTACTAGGATATAATGTCCATTTTTTCTTGATCTGTGCGTTAATCTTCTTCCCTATCTTATTTATTACAAGTATGGTTTCATTAACTAGTTTGATCTCAGTAGTTCTAATCTTTATTGCTTCATTCTTTTTCCACGATCTTGCCTTGAGCATTATCAGTGGATTGCTCGTAATCTTAATTTACTGGAGTCACCGAAGCAATATTATTCGAATCGAACATCACCAAGAGAATCTGGTTCCATTCGGTCTAGTGTATTGGTATAAAAAGAAACATACTAACTCAAACTAAAATTATAAAACCAGCAAGCATTTAGCTTGTTGGTTTTTGTTTACCTAAATATTATACTTTTGCAAACAATAGTTCGCAAGTGCAAACAAATATTTTTATTTTATTATAATGATCTATTTATTTCAAAATCTTAATTAAATCGTCTTTACTCATTGTTGCATCAGCAATCTGATCATTTTGCAAAATTATATCAGCTAATTCTGCTTTCTTTTGCTGTAAAGCAATGATTCTCTCTTCAATACTGTCTTCTGTAACCATCTTATAAATGTTAACAGAATGCTTTTGACCAATTCTATGAGCTCGATCCGTCGCCTGTTTTTCTGCGGCCAAGTTCCACCAAGGATCATAATGAATTACAACATCAGCACCAGTCAAGTTAATGCCTGTTCCGCCTGCTTTTAATGAAATCAAAAAGACCCCTGGTTGAGCCATTTGATTAAACTTTTGAACTTGTTCTTGACGCTTAGTTTTAGGTGTTGATCCAGTAATAGTAAATAAAGGTAGTCTTAATCTGGCAAGGTTTTCATGCAAAATATCTAGCATAGCTGTGAACTGTGAAAACAATAAAATTTTATGTCCATTTGCTAGATTATTCTTAATCAACTCAATTGTAGCAATTAATTTATTAGACTTGCCATGATAGTTTTCATAAAGCAAATGAGGATCACAACAAATTTCACGTAATTTATTAATCTGAGCCAAAATTTGAAAACGCGATCTCTTAAAGTCTTCATCCCCCTGTCTATTTAATTGAGCGATAATCTTTTGCGTCTGCATATTATACAAATCAGCTTGTTTCTTATTCATTTTAACAGGCACAATTTCTTCATCTTTGTCAGGTAAGTCACGTAGCACATCTTTTTTTAGACGCCGCAAGATAAAGGGTATTACCATATTAGCTAATTGATCTTCTGCTTCTTTATCTTGCTCTTTAACAATCGGTAATTCATACTTTTTCCTAAAGTCAGGATATGAACCTAAAAAACCTGGCATTAAGTAATCAAAAATACTCCATAACTCGCTCAATTTATTTTCAATCGGTGTTCCTGTTAGAGCCAGTTTATGATGCGCTTTAATGACTTTGACTGTCTTGGCGGTAACTGATTGCTGATTCTTAATATTTTGTGCTTCATCAATTACTTCTACATCAAAAATTAGATTTTGGTACGCTTCTAGATCTCGATTAAGCGATTGATATGAACTGATTAGCAGATCATACTTTTTAGCATCTAAAAGCAATCTCTCTCGTTCTTTTTTAGTGCCATCTAATAGAGCCACATTAAGGCTAGGTGCGAACTTTTTAACTTCTGCCTGCCAATTATAGATAACAGAAGCAGGCGCAACGATTAAGCTAGGTAACTGATTTTGCATTTTTTCTTTGCGAGCTAAAAGAAGACTAATAATCTGCAAGGTTTTACCTAATCCCATCTCATCAGCAAGTAGCCCGCCAAATTTATAATTAACGATAGTGCTTAGCCAATTAAAACCTATCTTCTGATATGGACGCAAAATATTTTGCAAACTAACTGGTATTTGATTTTGCTTCAACTGATTCTTAGCTAAATCATTAATCAGAGTATTAAAGGATTCATTAGTTGAGAAATGCAGTGCATTAGCAGCTTTCATTTGCTTAGCAAAATAAAAGGCACGATATGCTGGTAAATGTAATTTACCGTGAATGAAATCCTTAAAACTAATACCTAAATCATGCAAAGTTTGTGCCAATTGTTCAATTGTCGGTTGTTCTGCCTTAGCTAGCATTCCATTTTTTAAAACAAAATATTTTCGCTTTTCTTGGTAGGCTTTCAAAGCCGCTTGAATGTCTTCCCAGCTCATCTTTTGATCAGCAAGATCGATATCTAATAATTCATTAGTCAGGTTGATATCTACTCCAACATCCAAATTAATCTTTATTCCCTTTAAAAGTGATCTAAAGTTAGCTGTAATTTGTACTTCGCCTAATCGTTTCAACTCATTGATACCATCATCTAGAAAAGCTTGTACGACATCCGAGTCTTCATTGGATAAAACATACCGCCCATGCTGATAATCACTAAAATATGTATTAATGTGCTTCCATGCTGCGGTCTCTTTTTCAACATCGCGTCGGTCCTCTTCAGTATATCCTTGATTTAACTCGTATTGTGCATCCCCATACTGTACTCGAGCCACACATAAAATACTGCCTACACGATAATCTAATTTAAACAAAAAATGGGCCTCTGGTGGCAAAATAACTTTCAATTCATCAGTACCAGACACTAATATAAACTTTGTTTGCTCAAATTTAGGCAAAATATTATGTGCAAACTTAGCAACGGTCTTTTTACTAAATTGCATTTCAGCACCAGGCTGCAATCCTAAATTATGCAAAGAAGCAGGCGTAAGACCTATATATTTGATCCATACATCTTTGTAATAGCCATAATACGCATGACTCCCAGTAATTATAGTAGAAACTGGAAGATCCTCTACACTAACTAAAACAGATGACTTTTGAGTTTCAATTTTAATGTTTAAATCTAGTTGATCAGTTGTATATCCTATAGGCTGCTCATTTGAGTACAACTTTACGCCTTGATAAAGTAAATCATTAACTTCATCGGCCACAGAGTTCTCTAGTGTAATGCGACCAACCTGACTACTGTAATTATAATAAAATTCTTCGTTTAGATTACGAGCATCTATAATTTTTTCAATAAAAGATAACCAGTGTTGACTATCAATATCCATTTTAGCCTGATTTATAGGCTCGTTGAAAAATTTACCTAGCTTTAGAGAAGAGCTGTGTCGGGATGCATCTACTAGTTGATTAAGATCTTTAACTTTATAAAGATGCTTGTTCTTTCCTAATTTAAACGTCAAACTAGGGATGTTATTATACTTATCAATACTTGCCCGCAAAATAATCGGCTCATCATTTTGGGTAGAAGCGTCACTATAAAATTCAAGTAGATCTTCAGCGGCCTGGTTAGTTAAATCAAATGGATCGTCATCAAGATACTCATTAATAAAGTAAAACAGAGCTAATATTCTAACACTATCTTTTTCAATACGGGAAAAATCACTATCAAATTTAATTGATATAATTTGTCAGCGAGTAAATTGCACAGATAATGTAATTAACTCATTGTCCTCTGTTACTATCTCCCAAAAATATTCATATTTACGCATCTTATCATCAAAATGCCGACAACTACTAATCGACCAGTGATCATTAAGTTCCAGTGCCTGATCATAACTTTTTTTGGTAAATTTCATATTGCCAATCAAATTTAAGGGGTTAAGTACTGGGCTTTTATGTGCGATCATTTGCTTAAGATGTTCAGAAATTAAGTCAGCAAAAGGGACTTTAACGTTATGTTCATTTTCTACTGCAAGTAAAGCCGCAACCTCGTGTTTACAGTGAAAATAATATTGAATACAATCATAAATTGCAAAATTTCTTAAGTGTTCATTCAGAGCCTTATCCTGATGCGGATACATTAGTTATTTTCTTTACTAATGATTAATTACTAATACTAAATAAAAGACATTGGCCGTATTTACCAATGTCTTTTATCATTTTTCGTTTTCATTAATTCTTAAAGGATATAACCTATCATCATGTCCTGCAGGAGCATCTTCTTCGAGTAACAAATCATGATTAACCAATTCTTTCTTTAGTCGTTTCACCGTATAAGAATTGCAATGCATGTCATCCATTAGCTCTTGATTAGAATAAATAATATACATATTACCGTCAGCATCTACCCATCCATTGGTTTGTGAATCAATCATTCTCATCGTAAATATCATGTATAGGTATCATGCATCGGGGCTTAACTTCTTATACTTGGGATTATGAAAAAATGCTTGTGGTAGCCCATTTTGCTGTTCCGGGTAGTTTCCGCCCTTTTTAAACTTACGAATATTTGTATACATTTTGACCTCTTTAGTAAATTATGCAGGCCATTAAATTAATCAGCAATATTCGCACCTAATGCATTTTTAAAGTGAGCCATTGCCCATTCATCGCCATTTGATGTAAAAGTAGCAACAGCAGAACGTGGAATTGTAATTTCATAGTCTAAATTATATGCCGCAATCGCTGTGTGCAATACACAAATATCAGTACAAACACCAGTTAGTGTCAGGTCATGAATATGGCGTTCACGTAAATAATTATCTAGATTAGTATTTTGAAAAGCTGAATAACGATTTTTATCCATTAATAAAACATGATCATTATCTTTGTTTTCTAAATACCATTTACCCGTTTGACCATATACTTCACGGCCAGCAGTTCCAATAATATTATGCGGTGGATATAATTTAGTTTCAGGGTGATATGGATCATTTTTTAAGTGCGCGTCCATCGGGAAAATCACCCAATCTTTATTTTGTAGAAACTGTTTACACAGTTCTGTAATACGTTGATCAATTGCTTGAGCAGGCTTGCCACAAGTAAGAGCTCCATCATCAGCTACAAAGTCTTTGCTGTAGTCGATAACTAATAACGCTTTTGCCATTATTTTCTCCTTTATAAAATAATATTTAAAATATACATAATTAAATTAATTATTGCTAAAATTACTATTGATATAATGAATACCAAATAAATCCAGACAGTAATATTAACTAAAAACGGTAATAATGCAGCGTGAAAGCCTAGAAAAGAAACTAAGAGAAGCATAATAAAGGTTATACCAATTAATCCTAAAAAAGCATATTTTCCACTACTTATATCAGCCTCGCTTAAATCGAATCCACCAAAACATAGACTGATTACTAGCAATAAAGCAACAATTGAGTGCCATATTGAATCAAAATTAAGCTGAAATAATTCAAAAATATAAATCCAACTATGAGTTAAGAAATTCCAGTTAAGTGCATTACCATTACTTAATAACTGAGTAGTAAGCTGATTCTGAACCAATGAAATAGGTGTATTCAATGTACGCATGATTATGTAAATCAGCAAGGTGCATCCTAATACAGGTGCAATGCCAATAAAAGCATTACCCACCTTTTGATAAGTAGATGTAGGAGACCAAGTATGTTTAACATAGCCAAGTGACATATCATTGGTATTACTAGGGATGCGCAATAAACTAACCGCATTAATATGATGACCAAAAATTATAGCCATAATCAAATGACTAAGTTCATGAACAATAATGCCTAATCCGCCAACAATAATTTGACTATTAAAACCAAATGTATTTACCAATTTTTGGTTAGCTTCATGGCTTAATTGTCGTAATGCTAATACAAATAAAGCCGGAACGAGTAACATTAAAAAAGTCCCATTAAGGGCATAAAGAATATGTTTCATCTCTGATTTAAATTTGTTTTACATATTGAGTCAATAATGTTAATGCCGCAAAAAGCTGATCAATTACGCCATCAGTTGCACTGAAATCAGTTTTAACAAACTGAATAACCCAATTATTTTTAATTGGAATTAAACGAACAACTTCATCTTGACCATAATTAAGCCGTAAACTATTGGCTAAAATCACTTCACGATAACGATGTCCATCACTTCCTAGCCACTGTGTTGTTTGATCAGTACTTTGCTTAATTAGGCTATAAGCTTTGGATATTTTTCGCAACTTATTACGCAGATCAAACCAGGACTTTATTTCTACTAACTCACTATTTTTAACATATTCAGATAATTGCATGCCTTCTTGACTTTGCGCAATTCTTTCTAATGTAGTTAAGGCAATCGCCATAGATTTGAGCGAATCAATTGAAAGTTGCGGCATTAAAATTTGGATTAGCCAATTGTGACTGAATTCATCAGGTGGATACAGTCGACTAACTTCAAGATTATTTTCAAAAAATACACGATATGTATTCTTACTTAGGCTTTCATATTCTTTTTCACCATCTTGAGTGCGATACGTCAAAATGACATTATGTTTAATTTTTCGAATGGCAAAATTATCGTCTGATGAAAAAATTGTACTTTCAAATTCTGTAAAATCTGTCATTAAATTCTATCTTTCGTCTATAATTTTATTTATCGTGTTTACTAAAATATATTGCTCTACGCTTTTTTAAACTAGCAATAACCTTATCAATGTCTTCATCAGACATTCCCCTGCGTTTGGCATTGTTTCGCCATTGTAATTCACTGATTGGAACACAACTAACAGTATTCAAATTCATCCATATCCAGAGCGATAACAAACTACCTGCAAGACCTACTAGCACAAATGTACCAGTAATAAAAGTTAAAGATCCTACGAAATGTGATACGCTCCAAAGCCAACCGAACAAGGTTATGATATATAAAATAGGCAAAATAGCTGGACGATGATTTTTTCCATATTCAGCATTCGGGCCAAAGAAAGTTTGCCAATAACGAGGTATTGAGCGATTAATTACTAAATTTGCTAATGCTAATAGTAAGCAAATTAGTACAGAAACATTAGACTTAATTAATAAAATACTAATAGCTGACAGAATGATTACATAAAATGTAGCAAAATTAGTAGAAAAGAAAACCCAACGTCGAAATTTAGCACCATTGCCAATGATTATTGCTTGCTTAGGATTTAATGTTGTCTGGAAAAACATTTTATCAGTTGAGACAGTTTTTCGATTAAAGATATCAAAGTGCATCTAATTCTCCTTACAAGCTTAATTTTACTACATTTCTAGCTATGACTTAAATTTCAAAAATAAAAGCGGCTTACATCTCGTAAGTCACTTCCGTTAACTAATTTTCAAACCAATTCCAATCATCGCCAACCACGTCAACTTTAGCATCATCGGCAGCTGCTGATCTGATTTTTTCTGCTTGAGTTGGGCGTTCAATTGTGAAGCCATTGTTAGAATCTTTTTCAACCATGCCTTCAAATTCAACTACATCGCCCCTCTTCAAATCAAGGTCTTTGAAAGTTTTCAAGTAATGCAGTGCTAACTGCTTAACAATTGGATTGCCACCAGCACCTGCAATACGCAAATCCTTAAAAATAGCTAAGCGATCGTTTAATCTATCAAAAGTACCACTAAATTTATGACGCTTACCATCGTCGTATGGTTCAAGTTTTTCATTGTAAATATCTACAGACATATGTACATAATCTTCTTTCTACCTCTCTAATATAACATTGATTTTGATAAAATAAAGAGGCTAGATAAATAAAAATCACTCTTTAATCCGATTTTAACGTATACTTTTAACTGTAACTTAGGAGAGAAAATGAGAATTTATTATCAATTTGGAATTATTATAGGTTTGGTTCTGTTGGCTTTCGCCATTCACATCGCAATGAAACAACATAAAACTACCTTTCCATTCAACATTGTCAACTTAGGCATTGTATTCATAATCTCAACATTAGCAATTTATATTATTGTAGCCTGTATAGGAGCAATTCAACCGCAAAACTGGTACACCAATAATGCATTATGGAAATTTTTAATAGCTAGTTAATCATAATTGAGAAAATCTAAAAAAGATTTTCTCTTTTTTATTAAAATACAATTTTATTTTTTTATTAATTGATTAATCACTCTATCTTGTGTAATTTGATACAAGTTTAGTGTGATAAATGTATTTCGTTTTTTCATATAAAAAAACAACCTCAGAGAAATTATATATCAAAAGGTTATACAAGATTGGTATAAATATAAAAGTAATATAAATTGAAATGAATTCATATTATATTTTTCACAATCTTAGTCATTAAAAATAACATTATTCAGTTTAAAAACCTTAAGTATATGGACTTTTTGATAAAAGCTATTATCTATGCTTGACTTTACTTCACAAAGATAAGACAATGACTGTGCAGTATATGAAAGCGGATACACTATAAATGGTATATCTATTTTTGAAAGCATGGGGAAAATAATGGATAGTTTATTATTTACAACATATGACCAAAATAAAATTAATGAATTACAAGATAAACTTAACCAGCTTAGTCTTCCTATCAAAGTAGTTGGTTTAGCTGAAGTAGATTATGCACCACAAAAGTCATATTCTGAGGCAACATTTTTAAGTAATGCTAGAGCTACAGCACATCGTTTAGCTGAATTTACCAATTTGCCTACATTATCAGAAAGCTCAGGTCTAAGTGTTGATTATCTACTTAACTCTTTAGGAATCTTGCCTTACCACCATAATGGTCAAGATGATAAAGCTAAATTATTAGGCTATTTAGGTGGAGTTTCTAGTGAAAAAAGGACAGCTAGCTACTACACTACCTTTGTCTTTACTTGGCCAGGTCAAGAAAGCAATGATATTGTTAGTGCTGGTAGAATCAGTGGATTAATTGCTAAGTATCCACATGGTAGCAGTAACTATGGTTACGATGCTTTATTCGTAGTTCCAGAACTAGGAAAAACCTTTGCAGAAATGAATCTCAATGAGAGAAACTCAATTTCGCACCGCAATAATACATTAAATAAGTTATTGTGTGATTTACCCGATTGGTGGGATGCTCAAAAATCTGCTCAGGCAATTAATAACTAGCTCACTTTGAAAATTAAACTTGTTAAATAATATCTACTTACTTAATTCAATAACTTCTTAATACTCGTAAATAAATCCTAAAAAAGGTAGGTCAAAATTGACCTACCTTTTTGTTTAAGCTTTACATAATTAAAAATATTTTTATAAATCTTGATCAGTCTTGGTCAAATCACTACGATCTGAAATCCAAACATATAGCGGCAAATTAATCTTACCTTTTTCATCGATTGCATCAACGACTTTTTCAATCAAAAATTCTTGCCATTTCTCTGCAGGTTGCATCCCTGGGTGACCCAATTGTGGTACCAACCATCCATTTGCTAATGGCTTACCTGTAGTCAAATCTACAATCATGCCGACAGTATAATTATAAAAATCAAAACTACCTTCAACTACAATCCAATTACTACTATTCATCAATTCAGATTGCAGCTTAGTTAACATTTCCGGCGGAATCTTTCCTTCTGTAACCATCATTCTGCCCTTAATTGGACCATTTTTCTTTTCGAAGTCTTGCAAAACACCTTTCATAAAAAGCTTTTGCCCTAATTGATCAAATTTTGTTTCATCTTTTAACATAATCATGTCCGCTTTCTTTAGAATCAGTATCCATTATACTAAAATTTGTTTAGTATCGTATCTTCACTTGTAAATTAGAGTGATCACTTGTGTCGTACAGCGTCTTTAGATATAACCGATACTCAGGATGGTGCTTAATCAAAACTTGATATTCTTTAGAAGCATGGATTTTATTCAACTCGCTAGCCTTTATATGATTATGACCATTAAAGAAATGATAGTTCATCCAGCCAAACAAATTCCCCATCGCCCTAACTAACTCGATGTCTTCGTGATACTGATTTAATTCACTTTGCATCATATCCGCAGAAATACTACCAAGCTGTAGATCTTTTAAATACTTATGATAATGAACTAAAGTATAATTTTCCTTTTCCTCATCCGTTAAATATCTTGTCATATCAAAATTACGCCGCACATATGTAATGTGCCGTGAATGAACTCGCACTACTCCATAGCCTTGATCATTAGAACAAAAACTTGATGTAACGATCTCAGTTGTAGGCGTCATGTCTTGTGGTCCCATAATATTTTGAGCATGAATATGACCAGAAAAAGCTAATTTCACGTTGTAACGAGCACACAAACGTCGTAGCTCAACAGCGTCATCAACTACATAGCCCTTGTTAACTGCTGGATTATGTGCATATAAATTATGATGCATAAATAAAACCGGACGTAACTGATGTTCCTGCGCATAACGAAATTGTTTTTCAATCCATTTTAATTGTACTTTTCCAATTTCGCCGTGAGTGTGCGGTGCTTCTGTTGTCTCTTCTTTTCCATAAATATTTGAATCCGCTAAAACTAAAAGATATTGCGGATTCAGTTGGACACTGTAAGCCAATGAATTATCGTCTTCATCTAAGGCCTCACGATATGATTTATCAAAGATCGAGCGCCAAAACATTGGGCTAATTTCACCAGCATAGAACTGTTTTTTACCACGAAATTCTCTAGCCCAACCATCAAAAATGTCGTGATTTCCAGGTAAAACTAACACTTTAGTTTCTTTCAACGGCTTAAAAATTTGAGCAAATTTCTCAGCAGAAACTCGTTCACCGTTAAATGTCACATCACCAGTTACAATAATTGCGGCAGGCTTTTTTCTTTGTGCCATTCGCATAAAAGCAGAAAGGGCTATTTCTTGATAATACAAATCCTTACCTTGACTAGTTTTTTGCATGCGTGAAAAGGCTTGTCCTTCATCATGTAAACTATCTGCGATTAGGTGCGTATCCGAGATCACCCAAAATTCTGTGTTAAGCTCTTTTGTAATCATTTCTTACCTTCTGTTAGCCCAATACTGATAGAAATCAACCCGCAAATTTCCGTTAAATAGTTTGCGCTTCTTAGTAGCCTTTGCACCAAAACATTTTTCAAAGTTAGGATCTGCAGTTAAGTAATACTGACTGAACGAACTAAGCGGTCTAAGTACTTCTCCCATTTGGCGATACAGCTCTTCTGCCGACTCACGATCCTTCAATCGCTTACCATAAGGTGGGTTCGCAATTATAATTCCATTTTCTAGATCAGTAGTAAAGTCTTTAACTGCGATTTGTTTAAAGCGAATATCTTGCAATACACCTGCATTGTGAGCATTTAATTTAGCTACTTCAAGAACAGACTGATCAATATCACTAGCCCAAATCGGTGCTTCAAGCGGCTTAACTTCACTCTTAGCCTTTGCCAATACTTCATTATGTAGTTTAGGGTTAAACCAGTCAAAACCATCAAAGGCAAATTTACGCCAGGTTCCTGGTGCTATATTTTTAGCAATTAATGCTGCCTCAATAGCTAAAGTTCCTGAACCAGTCATAGGATCAATTAAGGGGTGAGTACCATTATATGGAGTTAGTTTTAATAGCCCGGCCGCAAAGTTTTCTTTCATAGGGGCTCCACCATGCTCTACTCGATAGCCACGTTTAAACAAACTAGCGCCTGTAGTATCTAGCGAAATTCGAGCTACATTTTTATAAATATGAATATCTAAGGGATATTCATTACCAGTTTCTGGCAAAAAGCCACGACGATGGTACTGGTCAACCATCTTATTAACAATTGCCTTTTTTACAATTGACTGTACATCTGGTTCAGAGTGCAATTTGGATTTTACAGCTCTACCTTGAACAGGAAACTTAGCGTCAACAGGCAATAATTCAGCCCAATCAAAATCATAAATCTCATTAAATAAGGTATCAAAATCTGTTGCTCTAAACTCTTTTAGCAAAATTTTAATTCGGTCAGCTGTTCTCAGCCAAAGATTAGTTCTAACTATATCTTCTTGACCACCCTTAAAAAAGACACGACCATTTTCAACACGGGTCTTATACCCCATAGACTGTAATTCTTTATTAACGACACTTTCAAAACCAGCGCCCATAGTTGCGTAAAGTTGGTATTCTTTCATTGTTACTCTTTCATTTTCAAAATAAAAAAGAGCTGGACCTAAAAGCCCAACTCTGCCTGTGTGAATTTCTATAAGCCACGTTTTGTTCCAATAATCTCTGGCAAAGATTACCTTCAGTAGTCATCTATCTTTACTGCTTAAAGCAATAATCCGACCTTTAGTTCATTTCCTTAGGCCGAAACTCCCCCACCAAATTTGGGTTTCACACTCGCAGGGTTTACCTCGTTCCACCAAAGTCATTTCTGACCTTGCTTCGTCACTGTGGCACTTTTCAGGATAGTAATGCATGTCCGAAGATTTAGCACTTTTTCCGCCGTGAAGACTAACGTCCCCCTCCAGCTTGTTAGGCTGAATACGATCACTACAAACATCGCAGTCTGTGTGTGCGTGGACTTTCCTCAGCTAACATAAGCTAGCCGCGCCTACTCAAAATTCACACTGTTAATCATTATAGCAAAAATTAATGCTTTAATCCATAAACGTGTTGTTCTAGATTATAAACTTTTCTTTCCAAAGTTGAAATCCGTTGAATAATAGCCATATTAGTCGAAATTTCACCTTGAGTATCATCTGCATCTTCTGCAAACTTCACAGGCGCACTTCTTCTATGCGTTGGCATATAAGTCTTAACCTTTTCTTCTTCAGCCTCAACTGTTTTCTTTGCTTTTTGCTTTTCATCCATTAATTGACGTTGGAGCGTACCGATCTGACCATACAAATCTTCGATAATTTGTTGAAAAGTAGTATAATCAGAAATTACTTCATCTAAGTATGCATCAACTTCATCGGGATCATATCCCTTTACTTTACTTTTGAATTGTTTCTTTAATATATCTTGTCCTGATAATTTTATATCATTTAAATTTGCCATCTTACTGACAACTCCTTTACATTCCACCCTATTTTAGCAAAAACAACGCTGACTGAAAATAAAGAAACAGACTTTTTACCATATTATTCAGAAAAATGATTTATTTGATGATTTTCTTGGTATTCTTCAGCTGCATCTTGTAAATCATAAAAATCAATTAAATCTAATGGATATTCTTTAGTTTCCTGGTATTTTTGGATTAAATTATAATCATATTTAGGTTTACCTGGGTGCTCTGAATCATAGATCATCAATGCTCGATCAGTATGCTGAATCATAAAATTTTGATAATTACGTAATTGAAGTGGACTTTGATAAGGGGTATTAGAAGTTGAAGCAAAAAAGTCCACTTTTTCCTTCAAATTTAAGAATTTAGCTTTGTTACTATCATTCCATCGATTAGCAAATTCTTCATATGGAATCATTATTGATGTTCTTACCGGATATTTTTCTCCTAATTCAAGTCCAACCTCAGCTGTCCACTGTTCGACACCGAGGTTAGCTCCAGTAATAATCCAGTCCAATTGCCCATCATCCAGTAGACTTGTCAGGTAATTTTTTAGGGCATATTTAATGACAGTTATCTTGGGATCACGATCGCCAAAAACATTTAATTCATAGCTGCGATAGCCAGTCACCCATAAACGCTGCATTTGTTTAAGCCCCCTTTATGTTCAAAAATGTAGTCTTTATTGCTATAATGCTAACAGGAGTGAGGACAATGGTCAAATATCCTAGCGGTAGTTTAGCCGCATTTAGAAAACCTGTAACTAAAAAAGATGAACATCCAGTTCACCGATCATATCATCATAAAAAAGGTGTTAACTTTTCTGATCGTGGGATGACACTTGAGCAACAAATCAATGAATCTAATAAATATTATTTAATGGAAGAAATTGCAGTTGTTCATAAAAAGCCAACCCCAATTCAAATTGTTAAAGTTGATTATCCCAAACGTTCTAAGGCGGTCATTCGTGAAGCTTACTTTAGGCAAGCTTCAACAACTGACTATAATGGTGTTTATAAAGGGTACTATCTCGATTTTGAGGCAAAAGAAACACGGAATAAAACTAACTTCCCATTAAAAAACTTTCATGAACACCAAATTTTTCACTTGGACGAATGCTTAAAACAACAAGGAATTTGTTTTACAATTATTAGGTTCGCTAGCTTAGAGCGCTACTTTGTTACTCCAGCTAGTTTTGTAATTCGAGCTTGGCGAAAAAAAGATAAAAGCTCAATGACTTTAAAAGAAATTGAAAACAATTCTTTTGAAATCAAAAGTGGCTTTCGTCCTACACTGCCTTATCTTAAGGCGGTAGATAAATTCATTGCAGATAGGAAAAGATAATCATGGCAGATAATAACAATAATATGAAACGAGAATCACGAAGAGACTATCATGGTCGAAGGCCAAGTAGTGGCCACTTATGGATTAGAATCATAAAATGGATCTTTTTGCTGATATTTTTAATAGTAATCTCTGGAATCGGGCTTTTTGCTTTTTATGCCAAAGATGCTCCTAACATTAGTCAGGACCAATTGCAGAGTGGTAAATCTTCAAGTCTATATACTAATAATGGTAAGTTTTTACTATCACTTGGTTCTGAAAAAAGAATTTATGTTAAAAATAAAGACATTCCTCAGCAATTAAAAGATGCTGTAGTTTCAGTAGAAGACAAACGTTTTTACAAAGATAAGTTAGGCGTTGACCCAATTAGAATTATTGGTTCTATGTTAACTAATGCCAAAAGTAATAGTATTGCTGCAGGTGGTTCTACTATAACCCAGCAGTTAGTTAAGCTAACGGTCTTCTCTACTGCCGCTTCTCAACGTACTCTGAAGAGAAAAGCTCAAGAAGCTTGGTTAGCTATGAAAGTCCAACATGAATTCAGTAAAGACCAAATCTTAGAATTTTATATTAATAAAGTCTTTATGAACTATGGAAATTATGGCATGGGTACTGCTTCTAACTACTACTATGGTAAGCCACTAAGTAAGTTAGATTTGGCACAAACTGCATTGATTGCAGGGATGCCGAATGCACCTGTTGCATATGATCCATATCTTTATCCGCAAAAGGCCAAATACCGGCGTGATATTGTTTTAAAGACTATGCTACAAAATGACAAAATTACTAAAGCTGAGTACAATCAAGCAGTTGCTGAACCAATTAGTAAGGGACTTAAATCACATCGAAATAATAACGAGTCTAAGCTTAGAAAAATTGATGATCCATACATTAAAGAGGTAATTTCTGAAGTTAAGAGCAAAGGCTTTGATCCATATCACGATAATTTAAAGATTACTATTAATATCGATCAAAAAGCTCAAAACAAGCTGTACGAGTTAGCTAACAACGGTTCTGTACCTTTTACAAACAATAAAATGCAAATTGGTGCAACTGTAGTTGATCCAAACAATGGTCATGTTGTTGCAATCTTAGGTGGACGTCACTTACCTTCTGTTCAATTAGGATTAGACCGGGCTGTTCAAACTGGACGCTCTACCGGTTCGTCAATTAAGCCAGTACTTGACTATGCACCTGCTATTCAATACTTGAATTGGTCAACAGCAAAAATGATTGATGACAGTAAGTATGTTTATCCTGGTACCAATATCCAATTATATGACTGGGACAACAAATACGACGGGATGATGACTATGCGACATGCATTGGAGCAGTCACGTAATGTTCCAGCTGTTAAAACTCTTGCTGAAGTTGGAGTAAAACGGGCTTCAGCTTTTGCTCGCCGAATGGGCGTTAATGTTTCACCAAAATCTGGTTTATCAGTAGCAATTGGCGCTAATGCGTCTAGTTTACAAATGACTGGTGCTTATAGTGCTTTTGCCACCATGGGCGTATACCACAAGCCGCAATTTGTTTCTAAGATTGAAACACCAGATGGATTAACCAGAAATTATGATTCAAATGGTGTACGTGTAATGAAGAAATCAACTGCCTATATGATTACCGATATGCTTAAAGGCGTAATCAAACGAGGCTCTGGTACTAATGCAAAAATTGCAGATCTTTATCAAGCTGGTAAAACCGGTACTGTTAAATACTCTGATGAAGATCTAGCTAAGTACCCAAGCTATAATTCAACTCCAAAAGATTCATGGTTCGTTGGTTATACCAGATCATATGTTATGGGTGTTTGGACTGGTTACGATAATTTAAAGGACGGTACTATTTCTGGAATAGGTCAACAATCTGCACAGCTAATGTATAAGAGTATGATGACCTACCTAATGAACAATAAGCCTAACCTAGACTGGAAACAGCCTAGCTCAGTTGTAAGAGCGAAAATTGTAAATAACTCTAATCCTCCAGAATTAGCAACTAGTGGCGGCACTTGGCAATTATTTGTTCGAGGCCATGCCCCAGCCGGAATTGGTAATAGTCCAGCAAGTTATGATGAAGACGATGAAGAAACTGATACTTCAAGCGATAATACTGGAACTACTCCTTCATCTTCTAGAACTGCAGTTACTCAATCATCATCAAGTCGTGAAAATGGCTCATCATCTCAATCCAATAGCAGTCAGCGAGCCTCTTCCTCTCAAAGAAGAACACAATCTTCTTCAACACAACAAAGTTCATCAACGAGAAAACCTGAGGAAGAATCACATGAACGTAATGATGATTCGGATAATGACTAGGCAATAATTAAATATATTTATTAACAGATAGCGTTTTGTTATCTGTTTTTATTTTGGCCGAAACGTAGTTGAGGCCTGAAATTATAAAATTAAAATTTAGTAACAACAGATTATATAAAATTATTCAATAAAAAAAGCCGAATTTATTTCGGCTTTACTTTTCGGAATTTAAATAAGAATACGGATCGCCTTTAGCTCGAGCTGGCATTGTATAACGACCAAATAGAATCATCGCATGGTGCGTTTTTATCCATTCACTTTTAGGTAAAATTGCTTCTAATCGCTTCTCTACTTCATGTGGAGTAGCTTTGTCATCTACAATATGGAACTTTTTAGAAATCCGTGACACATGAGTATCAACAGCAATAGCTGGCACACCATAGCCTTCAGCCAAAACAACGTTAGCAGTTTTCTCTCCCACCCCTGGTAAGGTCATCAATAACTTTTTATCCTTAGGAACCTGTCCATTATATTTATCGACCAAAATTTGCGCAGTGGCCTTTAAATGTTTAGCTTTTGAACGAAATAGACCAATAGTTTTTATCTCATGCTCAATCTCTTCAATTGGAGCTTTTGCTAATACTTCTGGGGTTGGGAACATTTTACTAAAACTAGGCATAACACGATTAACCATCTTATCAGTCGTTTGTGCGCTCAACATAACCGCACAAAGTAAATGAAAGTTAGTATCCCATTGCAATTCACCTTGTGCGTCAGGATACAATGCTAAAATTTTTTTCAAAACTCTACGTGCTTCTTCATCACTCAATACATCTTCTGTCATTTTTATCGATTCCTTTTCAAAAATCTCTCAACTTCATCAGTTGTTTTCAGACTATGCCTTTGCCAATTAAGTAAAACACGATCAATATACTTTAAAGAATATGCCTGAGACAATACAGCCTCTCGCAAAGCAAGTTCAATTAATTCAGGAGCATAGTGATCCACACTTAACCATTGCGCAATCTCTTCTCGTTCAATTGGACTCAGATAGCGACCAAATTCAACTTCTACTTTTCGTGACAAATAATTTAACGGATTATTTTCTAAATTATTAGCAACTGAAACAGTTTTATCTTTTTTCTTATCTTTGATCAAGACGTTTTGATCAATATAGTGATCAAGTGCATTATACAACTTATTGAGACTATATTTATTACCAATTTTATCCTGACTATCAGTCATTTGTTCAATAGTTAAATAATTTCGTTCAATTAGCCGCTGAATAAGATTACCCACATCACTAACCGATAAATTAGTATTAGCAGCAATCTTTTCATTAGATGGAAAACTCTCACCTCGTTGGCTAAATGCTTCCAATTGGATTATCAAAATTAGTTCAGCATCACTAATGCCTAATTGAGGGTAGTAAGCGATCAATCCATTTTGTAAGGTTGTAAAGCCTAATGCCCGATAATCATTAAATTCCAAAATAATTTCCTTTCAAAAACAAAAGTTGAACTAATAACTAGTCCAACTTTGTGTATCAATATTTAATTATTAACCAAATTAAGGTTGCATTCTGTTAATCAATCTTGGGAATGGAATTGCTTCACGAATGTGGTCAAGGTGACAAACCCAAGCAATAGTACGTTCAAATCCCATACCGAAACCTGAGTGAGGAACTCCACCAAATTTACGTAAGTCAAGGTACCATTGGTAGTCTTCCAAATTCAAACCAGCGTCAAGAATTTGTTGCTTAAGGACTTCGTAATTTCCTTCACGTTCTGAGCCACCAAAAATTTCACCATAACCTTCTGGTGCAATTACATCAGCACATAAGTATTCCTTAGGATTATCAGGATTCTTCTTCATATAGAATGGCTTAATTGAGGTTGGATAGTTGACAATGAAGACTGGACGATCATATTGTTCTGAAATATAGCCTTCATCTGGAGCACCAAAGTCATCGCCCCACTTAATATCACGTCCAGCATCTTGAAGCATTTTAATTGCATCATCGTATGGAAGACGAACGAAGTTACCTTCAGTAGTTGGGCGAAGTTTTTCAGGATCTCTACCAAGAATCTTAAGTTCATATTCATTATTTTCTAGAACTTGCTTCACCATGTAGGCAAGATATCTTTCTTGAATATCTAACGATTCATCTTGATGCATCCAAGCCATTTCTGGTTCCATCATCCAGAATTCAGTCATGTGACGACGACCCTTTGATTCTTCTGCTCTAAAAGTTGGACCAAAAGTAAAGATCTTACCATAAGCCATAGCACCGGCTTCACCATACAATTGACCTGATTGTGAAAGATATGCATCGTGGTCAAAGTATTCTACATGGAATAATTGAGTAGTACCTTCTGGAGCTGAATGCATAAAGATAGGTGCATCAAATTTGATAAAGCCTTCTTTTTCAAAGAAATCTACAGTAGCCTTAAACATGGTATTTCTAATTTGCATAATAGCAAATGGTTTCTTTGATCTTAACCATAAGTGGCGGTGATCAAGTAAAAAGTCAACACCATGTTCCTTATTACCAATTGGGTAACCTTCATTGTTTGAAACCACTTTTAAATCAGTGATTTGAATTTCATAACCAAAGTGTGAACGTGCGTCTTCATGAACAGTACCAGTAATGTAAAAACTTGCTTCTTGTCTAAGTGACTTAGCAGTATCAAATACTTCTTCTGATACATCATTCTTACGTACTACCCCTTGGAAAAATGCAGTACCATCACGTAATTGCAAAAAGATAATCTTTCCGCTTGATCGTTTATCTGTTAACCAAACATGCATCTTGACTTCTTCATCAACATGTTTAGAAGAATCTTTAATTGAAATCAATTCTGTCATAAATTCCTATCCACCTTTTTATCAATTATACAATTTCCATAATACCAAAGTTTCTACAAATTATCGACTTCTGAGATATCATTTCCATTTTTGAATTCATATAAAGTATAACCTAGGTTGCCGTTTTGTTTTTTGTAGGCCACTTCCCAAACGGCCTCACCCTTATACCAACCAAGATTAATATTATTTATTGTAGCATCCGTATGGATAGATTTAAACTTATTTTTAATCTTAGATTCAGTGATTCCTTTGGTCGCAGGATATAGATATGCCTTTTTAGAATTTGGCAAATAAATAAAGTAATATTGTTTTCCCTTATTATTGGTGCCTGCTATAGCATAGCTGCTAGTGCCGCGATCTAAATGATAATAGTTTTGAATCTTTCTAATTGGTGTTTTACTAGTAGCCAATTGCGTAACTTTTTGATCATTGCCCCGACTTCTAGATCCAGCATAATAAAAGATAGCAATGCTGGCTAGAAAGGCAACTATTATCAAACCAATTACCCAACTCACAAACTTGATTGTTTGTCTTGTATCATCTTGTAACATAATTATTTATTTTCTAATTTCTTTTTTAATTCTTCTCTAGTAACCTTTTCAACTTTGACAGGAATCGTTTGAAGGAACTCTTGACCATAATCTTTAGTCCATAATCTTGGGTCTAAAATTACAAATTGACCATGATCCTGTTCTCCTCTAATTAAACGGCCCATTCCTTGTCTAAAACGAATAACAGCTCTTGGTAAACTATCTTTAGTAAAAGAATCGATTCCCTGATCTTCCAATTTCTTCTGCCTTAAACGAACTTCAGGTTGATCAGGAGATTCAAACGGGATTTTTGCCGCAAAAACAGTATCAATCCCACAATCATGAAAATCAATTCCCTCCCAAAAACTATCAGCACCAATTATAATTGACTTTTTAGCAATTACAAACCTCTTAGCAATTCGGTTATTGGAACCAGACAATCCCTGGGCTAAGATTTCAAAATCTTTTAGCTGTGGCTCATTCATAATCATGGTAAAAACAGTTTTAATTTTTTCTAAATTAGTCATCAAAACAAGTACATGGTGCTTATCTTGAATGTCACTAAGTAAAATTTGTGCAATAGTCTTTTCAAATTCTTCACTATCAGGGCTAGGCATATTATTAACTGCCAGTACCTGTAAATGCTTTTTTATATTAAAAGTACTTTTACCAATATATTCAACCGGATGTAATTCTGTTAAAGCTAACTGGTTGATTGCATATTCAAAATTTCGATTACTGGTTAAAGTAGCACTGACGAAGGCAATATGGTCAAAACGACTATAGATTTGTTTTAATACTTCACCAGCATCAAGCATTAACCAGTCTAAATTGGTACTTAGTGGATCATCAGGATTAGTAATCATCAAAATAAAGCCATCTTGCTCTAAACCTTTTTGATCAGAAAGCAAATCAGCCAATTGATAGCCCTTTTCAGAGTAATAATCTAGGCGATCAATTTGTTCCGTAATCTCATTAACTAATACCTCAACATTAGCCAGCATGCGTTCTTGTTCATTATATAATTCAAATAAAACCTGATTAGTTAAGTCCCTAACCTCTTCTAATTTTTGTTGGAACTTAGGTAAAATCGCTTTAAACTTGCTATTTCCGCCAAATAAACTTTTTCCTTGAAAACTAAGTTCTAGATTATCATTAGCTAAAACTGTCCGATTAACAGCATTATCTCTTTGAAAATAAAGTTGCTTTTGTAATTCATTAATTAACTGAATTAATTCCAAAATTTTAGGATCTATTTTCTTTAGTAAAAGGTTCAGCTGCACATCATCATTAAATTGCGCTTCAACACTTTCATCTGAGAAATAAAGCAAATTACGGAGATGACTTAAAACTCCCCACAAAGCTTCAAAACGCAAAGAATCATTACGCGAACTTACGACATTGTCTGTGAAACGATGAGCTTCATCAATGACTAAATACGGATTCTGACCCCAAATTGTATCCATATAGTGGTTAGCCAAATAAGCATGATTAGTCACCAATATATCCGCTTCTTCTTGTCGTTTACGCGCTAAATTCCAAAAATCGACCCCTGCAAAACGGCTACCTACTCTTGCATCCCCTGGATGTTGAATCTGTGCAAAGAGTGGTGCATTATAGTTAGTTAAATTTAATTCATCTAAATCACCAGTTTTAGTCTTAGTCAGCCAAACCAGTATCTGCATCTGTAATATCAAGGTTTGCTTATTCGGTGTACCTTGAAAAATCGTCTGTACAAATCCGTCAAGGTCAAGGTAACGACTACTTGACTTAACTACTTCTGCAGTCAAATCCAACTTAGTCACCTTAAATAACTGCGGAATTTCATGTTCAATCACTTGTTCTTGCAACACTTTAGTTGGTGTAGCTACAACTAATTTTCTACCAGAATAAAGCTGATAAGCATAAGCAAAAAGATAAGAAAAAGTTTTCCCGGTCCCGTTAGGTGCTTCAATTAGCATCGCCCTTTTATCTGGATCATTAATAAACTGATGCAAATGATTAATTAGATCGACTTGAGCTCTACGAAAGTTTAAATGACCTTTAAATAGCTTTTGTTTCTCTGAGTCAGTCTTTGGGAATTTAGCATTCCCACCATGTGCTTCAGAATTATCATTTTGTTTTTGCAGAATAATATTACGCACTTGCATATATTCTTTACCTAAAGGCCGTTTTTCTTGACGTAAATTATCTGCAATCGTTGTAATCACCCAAGATGTATCCCGAATAAGCCCATGAGATAATGAACTGAGGGTATTCAGTGTAGCTTGAGGTAGACTTTCTAATTTATTAAAAATTTCAAGCAATAAAACTGCAGTCCCATAAGCATCAGAATCTGCCTTATGTGGATCTAAATGTTTAATCCCCAATTGTGTTGTCAAATCACTCAACTTATAAGATGGAAAAGTCGGAAAAGCAATCTTAGCCAGTTCTACAGTATCAATTGCTTTATTTGTAAGTGCCTCATAACCATGTTGCACTAGTTCATAATTCAAAAAAGGCAAATCAAAGTCAACATTATGAGCTACGAAAACAGTATTTTGCAAAATTTTAGTAATTTTGGGTGCATAATAATCAAAATCTCTTTGTTTTGCTACATCTTGATCATGAATTCCGGTTAAATTAACAACTGATTGTGGTATTTCACGATGTGGATTGATCAAAAATGAATAAGTTTTAACTACCTTGAGATTTTTAATAATAGCACACCCAAACTGAATAATATGATGCCCATTCTCACGTTGCGTTCCTGTAGTCTCTAGATCAACTACAGCAAATGTATCTTTAGTAAAACTTTTTGCCATAATTTCCTCCTTCCTCTATTTCACTTCAACCGCTTGTTTAGCATCAAGCAGAATTAAATATTTTCCAATAACTTTTTTTTGACTAAATTCATTGATAGCTTGTTCATATAGTCTAAGCTGACCTGTATATTTTTCTTTAATCAATTCAATTGATTCAGATAAATGCGATTGATCAACGTGGTCAGTTTTGTAGTCAAACAAAATAATACCATCATTTTTGACAAAATAGCCATCAATTGTACCATGAACCAAAATTTTGGCATTAGGATCTGAAAAGTTTTTAAACAAAGTTTTAGCGGAGATTAAACTAGAAAAATCTATTTCTCGCTTTAAATTCTCTGGCTTTTGCCAAAATTCCTCGGCAAAATTGCTATGAACAAACCACTCAATTTGGTCTTTCTTTAAACTAGAAACAATTTCTGGATTCAGTTTCTTTTGCTTAATCAATTCTTGAATTTCTACTTCTAGTTGATCTTCAGCACCATTGCCATGATAATCATAATACTGCAAAATCATGTGTGTAGCAGTTCCAATTTCTGCACCAGTAAACTTAGTTTGATACAAGAAATTAGGTTTAGTATCAATCGGTTGTAAATAACGATTAGTCGATGTCAATAAGTGAGCATTCTCTAATTCGGTCTCGATCGGATCGTTGAATGCTTTTTTTATTTCAGATACCGCCTGATAAGCTGTAGTTTCACTAGCATCTTTAAACGGATAATTAAATTGATAAAGCCGTTTCGTGGTTTGATTTAAAAGGTTACTTTGCGTTTTATCATTACTTGTCTCCGCTTTCTGATAATCAGGTAGTTCACCGTTAGCATTTTCATAATTAATATACAAAAACGACTGACTCTTATCCAACGAATTAGTAATATCAGACATTTTCACAGCTAGGTGACGATCTAAAGCCAACGCAGGTCCCATAAAACTCAATGGACTAGTGGAAGATAACTTATCTGCTAATGATAATTGACCAATCTGATTTAGTTCAGTCGACCATTCTTTAACTCGTTTATCCAGATTAGGAACATCGCCAACCAAAATTAATTTCTGCTTAGCCCGCGTTAATGCTACATAAAGAATTCGCGCTTCTTCTTCTAATAATTGTCTTTTTTTAGTTACATTTCCCATCGCTTTAACTAAAGAGTCAATCCGATAATGTTCTTCACGGAGCGTAATTCCTATACTATCTGAGCTAATCACATAGTTACCTTTTAAATCACGCATTTGATATTTATGCTGCATCCCCACATAAAACACGATCGGAAATTCTAGTCCCTTAGAACCATGAATAGTCATTAATCTGACCGCATTACCAGCTTCTTTAGTTAATAAAGGCTGTGCCAAGTCCTTCTGACTTTGCCGCATCCGATTAATAAAATTGATAAATTGGTATAATCCCTTGAACCCTGCACTCTCATATGAAGCAGCACGTTCATATAAAGCTTCTAGATTAACTCGTCGCTGTTCACCATTAGGTAGTGCGGTCATTATCTCTAATAAATTTGTCCTAGCATAAATGCTCCAAATCAATTCAGAAATACGATGTGCCGTGGCAAACTTGCGCAAATCAGCTAGTTGATTTAAAAAATCTTTGATTCGAGTACTTAATTCATCTCCTACACCTACATAAGAAGTCAATGCACTATAGAAAGTAGAGTTCTTACTCTTGATACGAATTTTAGCTAAATCCTTTTCACCAAAATTAAACAAAGGCGAACGTAAAACTGAAACTAATGGAATATCCTGATCGGGATTATCAATGATCTTTAAGTAGTTCATCATAACAGTCAATTCAAAAGTTTGAAAATAATTCTTCGCATCAGTTACAAATAATGGTATATCCTGCTTAGCAAATTCCTGCATTATTTCCAAATTATCACTACGACTTCTAGTCAAGATAGCAATATCACTGTAACGTAACTCTCTCATTCCTGTTTTACTATCAAAGATTTGTACACGCTCTTCTTTTAGTTGCTTAATACGTGCTAAAACCATTTGAATTTCAGAAAAATCTATCTCATTTTCATCTTCATTACTGCTATTTTTCTTTTCATGAACAATTACTTCACTAGCTTTAGGAGTGTTTTCAGGATAATACTTAGCACCAAAAATCAATTGTCCTTCTTTTTGATAGTCAATCCCGCCAAAATCTGAACTTAGCACACTTTTAAATACTTGATTTACAATTTTGGTAACCGGCTCAGTAGAGCGGAAATTATCTGACAACAGAATTCTTTTGGTTTGTTTATTATCATCATTGGCAAAATCATGGTATTTTTTCAAAAATAAGCTTGGCTCTGCTTGTCTAAAGCCATAGATCGACTGCTTTACATCACCAACCATGAAAAGCGTATTTTTATCTTTATTTTTGATTTGCTGGATGATATTTTCTTGCAAAGCATTAATATCCTGATATTCATCAATCAAAATCTCTTTGAATTTATTTTGATAAAATTCACGAGCCATTTGAGAATTCGATGTATCTTGACTCAAAATCTGATAAGCCAATTGTTCCATATCACTATAGTCAAGCAAATTTTCACTGCGCTTCAGCTTATTAAACCGATCAATCAAGGCTAGCTCGGATTTAGCAATTGCAGCAACAATCTTTTGGCCGCGCTTCATGACTTTAATTTGTTCTTGTTCATCAACAGCAAAAAATGAAGTAAAAGTATCAAAAACAAAATTTTTTGCTTCATCTTTTAACTTTTGTAGGTCTTCATAAAAATTTAGAACATCTTCATCCCATTTACTTGACTTACGATAATTCACTGTAAAAACACACGAACGTAATAGTTCTCGTTGTTTATCGTAGTCTGCATCATTTTCTAAAGCAAAAACAAAATGATCTAAATTTTGTGCAAACAAGGTAAAAGCTTCCTTAGCCTTAGCTAGCTCTTTTGTTTCTATTACTGGATTTTCTAAATAATCATTAATTTTCCCTTGTAAGTCGCCAATACTAGTAAGCAAGTATGGCTTAATCTGTTTTTGCCACAAATCAGATTCCACGATACTGCCATTAACCACGTAAACATCAACCAATTTTTTTAACCATGAGCGATACTCAGGTTTGGCCATGGCAAAATCATACAAATCTAGCAACAAGTCGCGCGGGCTATCCGCATCTCGATCCCCTGCAAAGTTATCATAAAAATGCCTAAAATTTACGTCTTTCTCTTCTAGAAACTCCCCTTCAATTTCACGTAATGCACGTTCTTTTAACAATGCAGCTTGAGTATCATCAGTTAGAATACTAAAACTTGGATCTAAGTTTACAGAGTAATAAAAGCGATGGATTACTTCTAGACAAAATGCATCAATTGTAGAAATATTAGCAGTATCCACTTGATTTAGCTGCTCACGTAAATATCTGCGATTAGATCCCGGCTTTGCTAATTCAGCTGATAATGCCTGTTTAATTCTAGTTTTCATTTCTTCAGCTGCTGCTTTGGTAAATGTAATTACTAATAATTCATCAACTTGGGTTCCCGAAAGAATCTCCCTTAAAACGCGCTCAACAAGAACAGTTGTCTTACCACTACCTGCAGAAGCAGAAACCAGAATATCATGACCACGATCATCAATTGCTTGTTGTTGCTCTTTAGTAAATTGAGACAATTTTATTGTTCCTTTCCTAATTTCTCTTTGATCTTAAGAATTAATTCTTTTTTATTCAGATTGTTTATTTCATGATATTGATTTTGACGCAGCATCGCATCAAAAAAGAATACATCACGATAATCAGAATAAGTTAAGGCATTCTTCGCTTTGCCATAACGATATGGATTAAGTTCAATTTTTCCAGATAAAATTTGGCTTGATGCTTGTCGAATAAGATACTCATCGTATTCTAGCAGTAATTCAATTTCTTCCTCACTAAAGTTGCGGTCACGTGGCAAGCTAAAGCCACCTCTAGCCTTAGTTTTAACCCCAGTATACAGTTCAGAAGAATAGCTAGGATGATCATCAAGTAATGGCTCAGCTTCTACTAAGATTTCTGGATCATTGCTGATTAAGCCAGTATACATCAGCTTGGGTTTACTATCAGTTGCTCCCTTTTTCAAATTTAAACTACTATCAATTAGTTTATTGCTATTCAAACGTTCTAATTGTCTAGTAACAGTTTGATAAAAAGCACCCAATAATGAAAGACGATCTTTTCCAGCAAAAAATTGATCATTTTTAGTCAAAACATCCAAATAAGAAACCATCTGTAAAGCAATTCCGTTATAAAACATCCCAAGATCAAATTTTTTAGCTGATGACTTGTAATCAATAACCTGGGCTAAAACTTGATCCTTATCATTGAAATTGGCCAAATCAACCCGGTCCATTTTACCGCGCAAATCAACTTTATGTTGACCTGATATATCTGGCACTTCTAAGCTTAATCCTTTGATTTTTTCGCCTAACCCAAAACTTAATTCAGAATACTTAGCCCGTAACGGGGTTTCCTTCAAGGAGCGCCGCCAATTATGAGCTACCTTAGAAGTAGTATGGTCTAGACACTTGAAAAGATATTGATTAAAAGGATCATTCATTAATTGAGAATATTTTCCTTCATCCTTCATCACATTTCGCACCGAATTAAGCATTTGTTCCAGTTCTATGCTGCTTAAATCTGCTAAGTCGGTATGCTGCTTGTTTAGTTTTTTCACTAAACGGTCAAAAGTCTCGTGAAAATAGTTTCCAGCCTGAATAATATCAAATTCATTTTCAAACCGTCGCCGCAGCTTAAGCCCATAATTCAAGAAATATTCATATGAATTTTCATAAAAAGTTTCCAGTTGTGACACAGATGAATTCAAGTTTTGACCATACAATTGACTAGCCAAGTCCTGACCAATATTTTCTGGCTGGTTATCAAAATCACTTGCTTCAAGCACTGTCTTCGTTTTTTGAGGTAGTTGCTCCTGTGTGATTTTTAATAACTCTTGCACAGCAAGACCTGAATTTATTGAATTCATATAGGTTAAATAGCCTAAACTTGCATCAGGGTTAGTAATGAAAGACAAAAGATCCTGCATCTTTTCTGGCAAATCATGTTGAACAAATTGCTGAGCACCATAATCCTTTAAACGTTGATAATAAATTGAAGGATCAAGTTCTTCATTTGAAGCATTAAGCACTGGATAAGATACATATACCCTATCTTGTGCTAAAGCTAGCGACAAACCAAACTGATAATTTTGGTCTAAGTTATTAAGCTGTTGACTATCTTCTAAGTAAGATTCTGAATTAAAACTATTTTGTAGCTGATTCAAGTTTTCAGTAGTTAAAAAACCTGGCATTTTCTGAATTTGGGGTAAATTACTAGCAGTAGCGCCAATGATAAACACTTGCTTATAGCCGCTAGTTTGTACCATCCCCATTTCAGAAAGGTTTACCGCATCAAGTGTTGAAGGAATTTGGGAAAAATTTGCTTCTCGGAAAGCACTAATTAACATATTAAAGAATTCATTTAAATCAAAAGTTTCAGGATTAATTGCTAAATAGTCTTGCAACAGCTGCATTAATAAATCCCATAATTGCTCTGGTTGCTGCGCCTGCTGTAAATCACCGGCTTCATTGGCCTCATCACGCCATTTTTCTAATCGGTCGGCAATTCCGTTCTTAGTTAAGAACTCAAAAAATATCGTTAACGCCTTTTGACTATCTTTTTCTTGCTCTATTATTTTGAAAAATGTTGAAATCTTATCAACCAAGTAGCTGCGCAAACGATCGATCTTAGCTACTTCATCATCCATTTTGTCTAAGCGAATCACTTCAGCATTCACAAAATTATCAAAGTGTTTTTTCCATAAATTATGATTAATACCATGAGCCAGAACAAAATTCTCTAGTTCATCAACATCATGAATATACTCCGCCTCTTCCCTATACCAAGAAGGTATTAACAAGTGTGTCTTTAGGATGGCTAGCATATTTTGTGTTTGAAACGGATTCTCATGTAAGTTAAATAAGCTTTCAATTAAAACAACCAGAGGATGATACTTCATTTCCTGTTGTAAATCATTAAAAAATGGAATCTGATTTTGACGTAAAATTGGCGTCAAATAAGTCTCGTATTCCTTTAAATTTGGAGCTAAAATCAAAAAATCATGATAGCGATAGTTGCTTAGTGCTACCTGTTGATAAATAGTCCGCGCTACAAAATAAGCCTCTGCATATCGAGAGTCTGCTTTAACTAATTGTACCTGCTTCAATTCGTCAACTTTAGGAATTGTCTCCGTCCAAAGACTATTTAATATTTCACGACCATTTGGTTGCGAATTAAGCGGAAAAGTTGCTGTCACGTAGTCCATTTTTCTCTCTTGTAAGAACAGCGTTAAGCGCTTAATAGTTTGCTGGATTACATAATCATAATCTCCTTCTTCCGCACTAGAATTAATTTCACCTAAGCGCGTTTTAAACGCAAGGATTACATCTTTTGCTTTACGCATCAAAATTTTAATCGTTAGTGTTTCCTGTAATGAAAAATGTGAAAAATCACAGAAATAAAAACTGGCTTGCTTTAAATTTTTACTTTTAGCTAAAATTTCATTTAGTTGCAGCTGAACCTCATTCTTAGTAGAAAATTTACCCGCAATTTCTTTAATAAAGGCATCATAGATAATCCGCAAATCATGTAATTTATTTTTAGTTTCTTGATCTAAATTATCCTCTGATATCTCGTCTAAATCTAAATTTCCGTCATAAACTTGCAAAATTGTCTGATAAAGCTGATTTACTAATCCAGAATTAACATTAACATTTTCAAAAATAGTCAATTCATCTTTTTTGTTCTCAATAATATGAGCTAAGAGCATTGCACTAGCTGCATCATCTAGTTGATTAGGCAATCCTTGCTCGGCATCTTTTAAGAAAAACCAAGCTAAACGCGAAAAAGACAAAACATGCAAATTTTTAACTGCAGTCTCAGTTTGTTGTTTGCTTGTTGCTAATTTGTTAATTGCCCTAACTTCTGTGGTAAACTTAATATGATTAGGAACGATGATAAAAGTTTCTTGTTCTGGGTGTTGCTGATAGTTTTCAACTGCTTCTTCCAGAATTTTTTCTTGTAATGGGTCGGTTTGTCGTCCTGTAAGAATTTTGATCATTTGTTCGCACTCCTTGCTTTTTATTTTATCATAGCAAGGGCAATCTTTTGTATAAATCTATTTTAAGGATGATTAAAAATGAAAAGCAGCTATTTAGCTCATGGCAAGGTAATTATTATTGGGGAGCATTCAGTAGTTTATGGATATGATGCTTTAGCTATGCCAATTAAGGCTTTACACATTAAAACTACTGTTGAATCTGCTTCTCAAATGTGGATGGATACCGCTCGCTACCACGGTCCATTATTTGAAGCACCGGCAGAATATGATGGCCTAAAATATGTAGTTAAACATATGCAAAAAAAGGCTGGCAATAACCATCCACTTAAAATTACATACACTGGTGAAATTCCAATGGAACGTGGTTTTGGTTCAAGCGCTACTGTTGCATTAGGTACCACTAGGGCAATGAACCAATTCTTTCAGCTGAATATGACTGAAAAAGAAATTATGACTGTAACTAATCATGCTGAAATGATCAATCATGGTAAAGCTTCTGGTCTTGATGCAGCCACTGTTAATTCAGATTATCTAGTTTTTTTTAATAAAAAAATGGGGCCTAAAATATTACAAACCAAATTAGGAGCTACCCTGTTAATCATGGATACTGGTCAACTAGGCAATACAAAGGAAGCTGTTTTTTTAGTTAAAAAAATGCTTGAAAAGTCCGACTATGCCAAGAAAAAAATAGCTCGCTTGGGTGAATTAGCGGATCTTACTAAAAAAGCTTGGATCAAGCACGATCGTCAAGCAGTTGGACAGATTTTTAATGAAGCACAAGAAATTTTGCATTCATTTGATCTTTCAACAAATAAAATTGACCAACTGCAAAAAATTGCCTTGTCAAATAACGCTTTAGGCTTTAAATTATCAGGCGGAGGTCTTGGCGGCATTACTATTTCCTTGTGTGATAACGAAACTGTCGCCCAAGAAATTGCCGCTAAATGTAAAGATTTAATTAGTGACTACTGGATTGAGGAGATTTAATGAATAGAACCGCACGAGCACATACAAATATTGCTTTAATCAAGTACTGGGGCAAAGCTGACGACAAATTACGTCTTCCTTTAATGTCTAGTTTATCAATGACTTTAGATGCTTTTTATACTGATACTAGCGTTGAAAAAACAGATGGTGAAAATCAATTTTTCTTAAATAATCAACAGCAAACTGCTGCAGCTAGTCAACGTGTTTTTGCTTATCTAAAAAAATTGCAGGCTCGTTTTCACGTCACTGGCAATTTAATCGTTAAATCTGTCAATCACGTCCCTACTTCTGCAGGATTAGCATCATCTAGTTCTGCTTTTGCGGCACTAGCTGCTGCTTTTTGTCAATGCTATGACATCAACATTGATCTAGAAGATTTATCTCGTTTAGCCAGGATTGGATCTGGTTCTGCCAGCCGCTCCGTTTATGGCGGTTTTGCTGTTTGGCAAAAAGGTAATAGCGACGAAACATCTTACGCATATGCACTAGATGAAACACCAACGATGGATCTTCACCTTTTAGCAGTTGAATTAAATACCAAACAAAAAAAGATTTCTTCGACTTATGGTATGAAAGATGCCCAATCTTCTCCATTTTTCAGGCCCTGGCTTGAACGCAACAATTCAGAATTAAATGAAATGATCAAAGCTATAAAAAGTAATGATTTCACTGCCCTAGGCCAGTTAGCTGAGTTAAATGCAAATGAAATGCATGCAATTAATTTAACTGCACAGCCTGAATTCACTTACTTTGAGCCGCAAACCATTCAAGCTATTAAATTAGTTGAACAACTTCGTACTGAAGGAATTGAATGTTACTATACAATTGATGCAGGACCAAATATTAAGGTACTTTGCCAATTAAGAAATAGCAAAGATATCATTCAACGCTTTTCGTCCGAATTTAATAATGTTAATATAGTGAATGCAAGTTTTGGTCCTGGAATTACTTATTTGGACTAGTTGTAATTAAAAAAGTTAATTAGATTCGAGGATTTAGTTCTTTTGATAACAGAAAAAGCGCCCGGAAAGTTATATATTGCCGGAGAATATGCAGTATTAGAGCAAGATTGTCCTGCTATTTTAGTAGCAGTTAACCAATTTGTACGTGTGTCAATCACTAAGAGTAAAGGGGCAACTGGCTTAATTCACTCCAAGCAATACTCACAGGATTCGATTCATTGGGTTCGTCAGGGCTCAAAAATGGTAATCGATAATCGTGACAACCCTTTTGAATATATTTTGTCAGCTATTTCATTTACTGAACAATATTGTATTGAGCAAAATATCAAGATGAAAGTCTATGATTTACACGTCAATTCAGACTTAGATTCTGCAGATGGTAAAAAATATGGTTTAGGTTCAAGTGCAGCCGTCACAGTAGCTACAGTTAAAGCTATCTTGCGTTTTTATGGCGTAAAAATGAGCAATGAGCTGGTTTATAAATTATCGGCTATTTCACACTATTCAGTTCAAGGAAATGGCTCAGCTGGTGACATTGCAGCTAGTGTCTATGGCGGCTGGTTAGCTTACCAAACTTTTGACAAAAAATGGTTAAAGCAAGAATTAGCTAATAAGACTTTAGTTCAAGTCGTTAATGAAGCTTGGCCTGGCTTAAAAGTTGAATTACTAACTCCTCCTAAAGATATGAAACTGATGATTGGTTGGAGTCAAAAGCCAGCATCAACTTCACGCCTCGTTGATGAAACTAACGCTAATAAGGCGGCTTTGAATATGGAATATAAAAATTTCTTAGCAGCTTCTAGAGCTTGTGTTTTAAAGATGGTTCAAGGTTTCGAAGCAAACAATATTGCTTTAATCAAACAACAAATTCGGGCTAACCGTAAATTGTTGCAGCACTTTGCCAAAATTAACCAAATTGCCATTGAAATTCCACGTTTATCGCAATTAATCAAAATTGCAGAAAATTTTGGTGGAGCTGCTAAAACTTCTGGTGCTGGTAATGGTGACTGTGGCATTGTGATTACAGATGCTAATACCGATGTTGAAGCACTTGAAAGCGAATGGCGCCATAATGGAATTATGCCTCTTAATTTTAAGGTTCACCAGATTATCATGGCTCATTGATGGAGAGTTCTATGTCGATTAGATCTGAAAGAAAAGAAGAACATCTGAAGTTAGCTCAGATGTTTTTTAATAAAGAAAAATATAATAGTTTTGATCAACTGCATTTGTTGCGCCCTGCTCTGCCTGAAACAAAAGTCGATCCAACTATTCTGGGATCAGAAATGTTTGGCAAAAATGTTTCTGCGCCTTTTTTTATCAATGCTATGACTGGTGGCTCAGCTGCTTCTAAACAAATTAATCAAGCATTGGGACAGGTTGCCCAGCAGCAAAATATTGCCCTAGCTTTGGGATCTGCCAGCATTTTAGCTAAGGAAACTGATCAACTAGACAGTTTTATGGTTGCCAGAGCAGAAGATCCAGATGGTGTACTAATTGTTAATGTTAATCCAGAAACACCAATCTCTGCAATTAAACAAATTATCCAAGAATTAAATGCAGATGCGCTTCAGATCCATTTAAATACAATACAAGAAATTGCCATGCCTGAAGGTGATCGTGACTTTCGTTGGCTTGATTCAATTAAAGCAATTCGTACCGCTATCGATTTGCCCATTATTATTAAAGAAGTCGGTTTTGGATTGGATCAAACAAGTATTCATCTTTTAAAAGTAAATGGCATTGAATACTTCGATGTCGCCGGTTCTGGTGGCACAAACTTTGCCCAGATTGAGAATGCACGTAATGCCAGTGACGTTTCATACTTAGAAGATTTAGGTTTACCTACTGTGGTGACTGCTCTGATGGCATGGCAAGAGCAAGTTAAATTTTTTGTTTCTGGTGGAGTACGTAATCCCCTAGATATTTTAAAAGGTTTAGCTCTAGGAGGAAAATTTGTTGGTATTTCAAATGTTTTTTTACAAGAATACATCCAAAATGGTAGTACTGGATTAGAGCAATTAATTACTAATTGGAAAAATGAATTGGCTGCTTTAATTGCTGTTTACGGCAAAAAAGATTTAGCATCCCTGGTACAAATAAAAAAATACTATGATTTACCATTAAAGGCTCAAATCGATCAGTTACTGTAAAGTAAAAGCACTAGTTAATGATTACTAGTGCTTTTACTTTACATAATTTTCCTTATTTAATTTCAAGCAATTTGGCAATTTCTTTTTGAACAGCACTTTCATTACTTGAACCAATAATTTGCCCTGCAGCTTGTTTGGCTTCTGGCAACGCCGTTGCAGTAGCAAAACTACGGCCTACATATTTCAGCATTCCTACATCATTACCGCTATCGCCAAAAGCTATCATCTCACTTGATTTGATCCCTAATTTTTGACTCAAATATGCTAGACCTACTGCCTTATTCATTCCCTTAGTTTGCATATCAATCGAGTCTGCTGCACCAGAAACAAAACCAACCTCCGGATATTTTTCTTTTAATTCGCGCAAAATTTTAGACATTTTATCTTCTGGCACTGTCAGACTGACCTTGAAAATCCAATCATCAATTTCTCCAAAAGAATCTACTACAGTAATATGCTCCATGTATTTTTTCATTTCTTGTTTATAAGCTCGTCCACTGCTCTTTTTAACATAAGCACTTACTAACCCCATCACTACAGCTGGATATGGATATTCAGTAGTTATTTTTAATAAAGTTTGATATATGTCATCACTTAACGAGTCAACATGCAAAATTTGTCTTCCTTGAGCAACTAATGCCCCATTTTCAGCTACAAAATAAATTTTATCCAAAACCTCAGGAAAACGAGTCATTAAGTTAGCATATTGATTGCCACTAGCAACTACAAATTTAATCCCCTGCTTTTGCATTTCCGCAAATTCACGCAAAAATAATTCTTTATCATAGTCTTTCTGGTCAGTTAACCAGGTTCCGTCCATATCTGTCGCAATTAGTTTTATCATTTTCTCAATCCCTTTGGGTAAAAGTTCTTCAATACTTGATTACCAGCGATTTTGCCAAAACTAAATATTAATTTTTGATAGCTGACTAACACAAAGCCCCGCAAATCACTGTCCACTTTAACGGTTTCACCGTGCAAATAATTTTGGTATTCTTCAATTGTCGGTAAATCATAAACCCGTTCTTGCTTTACCTTACCTAGCACTTCTGCCAATTGATGTCCTGGTTCAAAACGTTTTTTCTTTAATATACCCAACTCGACTCCATTATTAATTACATGAAGCTTACTTTTTTCAGGCAAACTGATTGCAGGAATATAGACATGTTCATTACGGACTTTTGCTTTATTACGCCAGTCACTTAAAGCAACTGGTAAATTAAACTGATCCATTACCTGACCAACTAGTTCCTGATCATTTTTGGTTAAGCGCCACGGATCACGCTTGGCTTTTTTGTTTTTGCTCTTTTTTTCAATTCTAGCTTTACCTACTTTTTGTAAAACTGCCACAAATTGTCCTTCACCTATACCATCTTGAGGCCAAAAGCGTAATGTTTTAGTCAAATCAGGATTTCCATCAGCCCACTCAGGCTGTCCAACATCAATCTTATTAGTTTGTATCCCTGTATCTAAAATTGTAAAACCATATTCTTTATTTAACCAGCTAACAATCTGCTCATCCTCTTCTGGTGCAAAGGTACAAGTTGAATAAATTAAGCGTCCGCCAGGTTGAAGCATCTTAACAGCTTCATTGAGGATCTCTTTTTGACGGTTCTGGCATGTTAAAACATAGTCTTGAGACCAATAATCAATTGCCTCCGGATTTTTTCTAAACATTCCTTCACCACTACATGGAGCATCGACTAAAATCACATCAAAAAATTCCGAAAAAATTGGAACTAACTTTTCTGGACTTTCATTAGTAATTAAGGCATTACTGATGCCCCAACGTTCAATATTTTCCCGTAGTGCCTTTACTCGTGTTGCAGAGATTTCATTAGCTACTAAAAGGCCCTCACCCTTCAATTGTTCTCCTAATGCTGTTGTTTTTCCTCCAGGCGCAGCACACAGATCTAGCACGCGCTCTCCTGGCCGAACACCACTAATTGCCGCAGGAAACATAGCCGCTGGATCTTGAGAATAAACACTACCGCTTACCCACTCAGGATCTTCCCCCGATACTTCACCATAATAGGCTGAATTTATTTGCGGTACTGAATCAGTAAGCTCATATGAAACCTTAGTAGGCTTCAATGTATTAATTCTAAAAGCTTTTTTGCTCTCTTCATTCATCGCCGCAAATAGTTCTTGTGCTTTTTTGGTATCTAATAATTTTTCATATTTAGTTTTAAATTCATTTGGTAGATTTAGCAATTTTCCTGTCCTTTCTCACTAAGTAATAGACCATCCCACAAAACGCCAATACAATTACAACCCAGGAAGCTATTAATGTAACTATTAAAGAACCATATGTTGAATAAAAGGCATGCCATCTTAAAAAGAAGTATGTAGCAAGGGCAAAAATAGCCTCTATTAAAAATAAACGTACGCTGCGGTTAATTACCCAATTGCGCAGCAAATCATCGTGTAGACGTGTTAAACGAGCCTGACGCTTAATTCCTATTGCAAGCAACATATTTGTAATCATTCCGACCAATAGGCAAACAACTAACATTAAAATATCCGGCACGACAGATAAACGATCACGATGATGCTCTTGAACAAAAGACGGAATATGCAAACTAGCATGATAATGCTTAGCAATCTTTTCAATCACTGCAGGTGTTGCATCTACTACAATTCGATAATTCTTGAGCTGGTCTTTAGCAGTTGGCTGATCAATTCCTGTACTTAGATAATATTTATCCATTTCTACCTGTGGATAGTCCTTAAATTCGCCTATAACAGAATAATAATTTTTGCCTAAAATAACATATTTATTATTCTGCACATCTAATAAATTAAGTTTAACTGTTGGCCCCAGCACCACAAAAGAAACCTGTCCTTTAAAATCATCAGGCGAAAAATAGCGACCACTCTCAGTTGGCAAGCCAGTAACGGCATGATTAGCCCAAACAAGCACTTGTTTTTTTTCATAATTATTATCTAAATGCAGTTGAATTTGATGATTCGCATAATTTTTGTCCAAATATTTTAGGAAAATACTAATCTTTTCATCACTATCTGTTCTAAAATAGCGGGTATTATTAGTTAAGCCGTGTGCTTCCAGCAATTCGTCAGCATAACTAGATTCAATATTGGAGAGCATTGTTCCAATTCCTAAAAAAGATAATAAAAGAATCAGTAACAAAAATATCTTTTTAAAATTCATTTTTTATTTCAAATACCTGTTCATTAATAAAATCGAAGCTTTGCAAGGAATGATTAATCTCGTCTAAAGCTGCACTATTTTTAAACCAATTTTGGTGCCAAAATTCTGGTGAATTAGTAGCACCATCTTTTTCACCAACAAAGAGCAAATGACAACTTGGATTATACTTATGCCAAGCTGCCACAGTTTCTAAATCTCCGTGACCGAAATTTGGTGACCACGAACATAGAACTAGATTAACTGTGTGATACTTCTTAATTGCTTGGTCAGCTGGTAAATCTTCTACTGGATAAAAAGGCTTAGCTCCAGTGGTCGACGTCTTGGCCCACTCTAATGAGTCTGTACTGTGAACTTTAATTCCAACCTGAGCCAAAGCTTGAGACCAATACGCGTTGCCTGCCATGATTTCTAACGCTGTTTGCACATGCAGCTTATTTTTAATTAACTGCGCAGTCTGAATATTAGGCAGAGACCAGATGCCATATATTAAAGAGAGATATTGCCGAAAATTATTAAGTAAATTATTTAAATCCCTTAAGGCCCCTTCTTTATCTGGTCCCACCTCAACTAAAACTTCTTCAAATTCATCTGGCAATAAACCTAATCTGCGTGGTGCCCGCTTCAATGGCTTACCTGCTTGTACATAACTATCAATTAATGCTATTTCTTCAACTTGTCGTTTAACCGCAGGATGATTTATCTCTTGCTCTAATTTTGTTAATTTCGTCAAAAATTTTGTCATACTTAAACACCTTAATATGATTTTACCATTCAACGGCGGAGAATTCAGTTATAATAAGACTAGCAAGCAAAGGAGATATTCTATGGTTGAAACCAAAAAGAAAAATGATGATGAAAGCATTGGCCGCTTTGTTTTAGACATAATTATTGTGTTTGCAATTTTGATGGGAATTTACTACTTTATTTTTAGTTTTTTCCTATCAAATGAAACAGTATCTGGTCCATCAATGCAGCCCACATTTGAGAATGGCGATCGTTTGATTGCTGTACGTCATTTTACGCCTAAACGAAATGATATCGTCATTCTAAAAGCACCAGACCAAAAAGGTGCTCTGTATATCAAGCGAATTATTGGTACACCTGGTGATATGGTTACTTCTAAAAATGATAAGCTTTACATTAACGGCAAACAAATTGCAGAACCATATTTAAATAATGGCTACCAAAGAAAGTCACATAAATTAGGTGAACTCTATACTAACAATTTCACTTTAAAAAAGCGAGTACCTAAGGATAGTTACTTCGTCATGGGAGATCACCGTGACGTCTCAAAGGACTCCCGTTACTTTGGGTTTGTTAAACGAAGCGCGCTAGTTGGACGAGTCGTCTTCAGGTATTGGCCATTTACGCAATGGAAAACATTTTAATTGAAAAATTACAAAAAATTTTATTTTTCGTCCTGATTTGATTAAAATTAAAGAGTAAGGAGAAATTATTATGAATGAGCAAGAAGAATTATCTGATGCAATTATTAATTTTCAAGTAAAACACCATGTTAATGACACTGATCTAGCATTTGCTAGTCACCTATCAGTTGAAAAAGTCCATGCTATGAAAACTGGTGATGGTCAATTTACAGCTGAAGAAGTAAATCAACTTTATGACTATATGTCAGCTAATGCTTAGTTAACTACAAAAAAGAGCTTCATTTCTTGATTGAAATGAAGCTCTTTTTTGCATTAATTAATCTATTTTTGGTTCAAGATATTTCTTCACGAATACTAGATTCAAAATACCGAAAACAAGGCTAACAATAAACAAGCATAAATCATCTAACCAGATTGGATCGGTTGCTTGTAAATTTGGACTCTTATCAACAAAGCCCTGTAACTTAGACATAAAGATCATGCCGCAGTAAGCTGCGACAATTACCAAAATTGCGATAATTAACAAGCGAGCCCAAACTGTACTCTTAAACGGCAAGAAATCAGTAATTACTCGCGAAATAAAATTGGCAAAGCTGACAAAGAAGTAAATGATTAAAATTATCAAAATGATAAACAACCAATGAAAAGCAAGCATTCGATTGCTAGTTATTTCAACGCCGGGAACTGTTTTAATTGGATACAGACCAAACTCACGAAATGCTTGAGCAAAACTGTCTGCCCCGCAACTAGGGATCAGCAACAGACTATTAACGATTTCTTGCAGCAAGAAGAAATAACCACATGCCAGCAAACTGCTAAATATATTAGCTAAGTATGTTTTTCGTTCATCGCTAGCTGCTAAATGCCAGGTTTGACTCAGATTAATTTTTTCATTTTGCCAACATGTAATCGCACAAAAGGCAAAATCAATGTATAAAGTCACATAGACAAAATTATTGCGCCAGAATTGCCCTAAATTTTTAGACGGCAGATTTGCTAGACCATTCCAATTTTTGAAAAGAAGAAAATAACCTGATAAAAATACTACAGCAAAGATATTAATTAAGAAAACCAAATAAATAAATTTTCTTTTTTGCGTCCACATTTGCCTAAACAAGGTCCAAAAATTCGTCACTATCTACCCCTCCCCTTCAATTAACGATTAATTATCTTAGGTTCGACAAATTTACTCATTAAGTAGCTGTCGATTGCTCCTAAAACAATTGCTCCTGCAAAGTACTCAACCACTGAAATACCCAATGGATCATATGCTGCTTCTTTGGCAAAACGATGCAAATACATAGCAGTAATTTGTTCGTTTAGCTGTTCAGCAATCAAGATTGCAATAATCACAATCACTGCCATCACAAATAACTTAATGACAATATTATTGTTAACTGGCAATTGATCAACAATTACTTTCGTCAAAAAATTAGCAAAACTGACAAAAGTCATAATAACTAAAACCGTTCCAGTTAAGAACAATAGAAATTCAATTAATAAACTAGCATCTGCCCAAGTAACTTTAGCATCAACTAAGTCATGAAGCAGTGAATAATGATGACTTAAATTATCAATCATAGCAGCAACGAAGCCTAAAATGACTTGAATTACAAAAATATAAATACATTCAACTAAACTAGAAAGCATATTAATCAGCCAGATTTTGACACTTGAAGCTGGAGCTAGCTGCCAAGTTTGACTGAGGTTGATTTTTTCATTTTGCCAGCAAAGCAGACCAACAAAAATCACATCGGCAATCGGCGTTTTGAGCATTCCTGCACTAAGCAAACGATCTAGCCAATTACTGTCCTTACTAATGTTGAGATAAGCTAAATTGCTTTTATCTAACAGAGCCATTACCAGCAAAAAAAGGACTGCAAAAACTTGTAATAACAAAACTAAGTTAGCGTAGCGCCTTTTTTGCACAAACATTTGCTTAAACAAGGTCTTAAAATTTGCCATAAAAAACTCCTAATTCTGTTTTGCTTCTACGAATTTATTCAAAAGCAAGATATCGATCAAAGTAATCACAACATCAAAGACCAAGAATTGAAGAATCGTAGTGGCATAGTTAATATCCTGGCTGTTGACCATAAAAGGACTAAACTTTCCTAAGACTGAAAAGATAATTGTTGCCGCATGGCCTAAAATCCAAATAATCGCAATAATTACAATTACTCTAATAATAAAGGTCCATACTTTACTTGAGCCACCTGGCAAAAAATCAATAATGCTGCGGCTTGCTAGGTTAAGCAAACTTACAATTGCGTACCAAGCATAGCCAATAAAAATGATTAGCAGCAAACTTTCGAGCATTGTTTGCCAGTCTCTTGCTGAAAGATGGATTCTAGCCTGACCTATTGCTTTGCGCACATCTTGATCAGACAACATCGGCAAAAGGGTAACGATTATCGTGACCGCTTCTAAAATTCCTAACCAAATATAAGTTAAAAATGCTGTCCCAAAATTGCTAAGCAAAAACTTAGTATCAGTTACCGGAATCAAGCGCCAAGTTTGACTGCGATTAATTTTTTCATTCTTGATTGAAGAAATAATCCAATAAACAAAATCAGCGATAAATGACGTTATCAGCATCATTACTGCAAATACAGCGAGAAAAGCAACAATCACATTGACAGAACTAGTATCTTTTCCATTAACAAATTCTGGTGTACCATTTCCCGAAACAAAACCAATAATTGTAAAACATAAACTAGCAAAGGCTTGAATTAAGAAGATTAAATAGACTGACTTGCTTTTTTCTTGAAACATTCGATTAAACAATGTGTTAAAACTAGTCATTATTCATCATCCTCATCTGCATAAAAACTTTCATAGTATTCTTCGATTGACTTATGCGTTTGACGAATGTCATCTGCTGACTTGTGTTCCAAAACGGTATGATCTTTTACAATAACCACTTCATCAAGCAATGATGAAATTTCATTGACAAAGTGATCTGAGATTAAAATCGTTGCCTTTTCATCTTTCCACAAAATGATGGAATTAATAATTTTCTTTCGAGCCATTGCATCAATCCCACCAAAAGGTTCATCAAGTAAATACAAATCTGCTTTACGAGCAAATGTTAAAGCAATAATCAATTTTTCACGCATTCCTCGTGATAACTGACTCAGTTTTATTTCAGGATCTAATTTCATAAACTTACGCAGCTCATCGAATTCATTCTCATCAAAATCTTGAAAAATCGTTGCGTAAAATTTAACCACTTCCTTGATCTTTGTTGAATCGCTGAAGCCAGTTAAACCATCAGTAAAAGACAACTTAGCCTTTCTTTCTGCCTCTTTTGTTGCCCCCTCTAAATTAATTTCGCCTTTGTAATTCTTAGCTACACCGGCAATAATTCGCATCAAAGTGGTCTTACCAGCACCATTTTCACCAAGTAAAGCAACAATCTTGCCAGGAGCTAAATTCAAGTTCACATCTTGCAATACTTGCTTCTGATTTTTCTTATAACTTACATCTTTAATAGCTAATAAATCATTCATTCTGATCCCCACCATTTTTTAAATAATTCTCTAACGTTGAAACTAACTCGTTTCTTCCTATTCCAAACTCTTCCATATTTTGAACAAACTGTTCTAATTCATTATTAATTAATGACTGCTTGGTTTCGGATAATAGTTTAGTATCTTCAGTAACAAAATTACCTTCGCCACGTTTAGTATAAAGAATACCTTGACTGTTCATCTGTTGTAGTGCTCTTTGCACGGTATTAACATTAACGGTTAATTCTAGAGCAAGTTTTCTAACAGAAGGAATCTTCTCACCAGCTGTTAACTTGCCTAAAGCAATTTGACGATACAAGTATTGTTCAATCTGAAGATAAATAGGAATATTATCTTTAAATTCCATTTACTTAGCTCCTATTTTACACTGTATTATTAATCTATTACACTAACTATAATACTCACTTTAGTCACTTTTTGCAAGGGCTAAGTTTAATCACTTTGTTTCACAAGTTCATAAAAGTTAAAAGTACAACAAAAAGATAGTCTATAATCCTATAATGACGGTAATTATAAACTATCTTTTATTTTTAATAGTATTAGTGCATAATTTTTATTTATTAACTATGTTTACCCTATTTCCTAATCTATCAATAATCTCATATTAGATCAGAAATAGAATTATTGATATTTTTAGTCAAAAATGTTTCACTTACTTAGCTCTTTCAGCGTTTAATTCAGCCATTTTAATCATGACATCGACCGCTTTCCACATAGACTCAAGAACTGTGTATTCATAACGACCATGCATGTTTTCTTCTCCGGCAAAAATATTAGGACATGGTAAGCCCATATAAGTCAATTGTGAGCCATCTGTACCACCACGAACCGGGTCTTCGTTAATTTCAAGACCTTCTGCTTTATAAGCATCGCGCGCTAAGTCAACGATGTCCATATGTTTCTTTAATTCATCGGCCATGTTGTAATATTGGTCCCACATTTTAAGTGTAATTCGTTCAGTACCAAATTCAGCATTCATTTTCTTAACGATTGACTTAACCAAATTCTTCCGCTCTTCAAGCCCATCACGTTCAAAATCACGAATAATATAATCTAAGTGAGCATTATCAACAGTACCAGCAAAATTCATTAGATGGAAGAAACCTTCGCGTCCATCGGTATGTTCTGGGCGATCGTGTTCTGGCAGTTGATTATGAAAGTCAATTCCAACTTGAATTGCATTAATCATTTGACCTTTAGCAACAGCTGGGTGAACATTAACTCCCTGAATATCAAGACTAAATTGTGCCGCAGAGAATGTACCCCAATCTAACTTACCAGGAGCTTCACCATCAACAGTAAAAGCAAAGTCAGCACCAAAGTCTTCAACATCAAAGTGTTCAGCACCAGTACCAATTTCTTCATCGGGAGTAAAGGCCAATCGAATCTTGCCGTGCTTAACTTCTGGATGATTCATTAAGTATTCCGCAAAGGTCATTAATTCAGAAACACCACACTTGTCGTCCCCACCAAGCAAGGTATCGCCTGAGGCAGTAATTATAGTTTGACCCTTGTAATTCTTCAAGTGTGGAAAGACCTTTGGATCAAGGTAAAATTCTGAATCGCCTAATTGAATTTTGCTTTCACCATCATAATTTTCATGAATCTGTGGTTTAACATTTTCTGAATTAAAGTCAGCTGTATCACTATGTGCTAAAAAGCCCATTACCGGAACATCATAGTCAACGTTTGAAGGAATTTCAGCAATTACACTACCTGCTTTTTGGTTGTAATGAATGTCACTTAAACCTAAGTCTTCAAGATCCTTCATAATGACATTCTTTTGGAAGTTTTCTTCTCTTTCAGTTGATGGAAAGCGATCTGAGTGTTCGTCAGAACGCGAATTAACTTTAACGTACTTTAAAAATCTAGGTAACAAATTAGGATATTCCATATATAACTCTCTTTCTAATTAAAATAAGTCTTGAAATGGATTGGTAGAAACCTCGGAAAGCTCAATTCCAACATTCCAGTTATTTTCTTCATTCCACTTTTTAAGTCGATCATAGACCTTGTACTTAAATAGTTTTTCAGTATAATGACCAGGATCAACAACAGTTAAACCAGATGAAATCATATCATGGCCTACATGATAATAAACATCCCCAGTAATAAAAGCATCTAAATGGTCATCTAAGGCTCTAGTCCAATATTTACCACCATCGCCACAAATAAATCCTACACTGGTAATTGGCTTTTCATTGTTTGCAGTAATCAGACGTGCCATTTTAATTTGCATTTTTTCTTTAACATAATAGGCAAAATCATAAGCAGTCATTGTTCTAGGTAACTTTCCTTTTCTACCCATAGCAATTCCATCATCATCCAGACAAAATGGTTCAACATCTTGCAGACCTAATTCCTCTGCTTGCCAATCAGCAGATCCATCTTGGGCTTTATCTGAATTAGTATGAATTGAATAAACAGTAATTCCATTCTTGATAATATTGCCATACATTGCGTTTTGTGCATTCGCAAAATCCAAATTTTGTGCTGGTCTAAACATTACAGGATGGTGACTAACGATGAAATCAACCCCTTTTTCAACAGCTTCTTCAACTACCTGGGGACGTACATCTAAAGTAGTCATTACTTTGGTAACATCAGCCTCCATTGATCCAATTTGCATACCAACAGGATCACCTTGTGAAGCAATGTTTTCCGGAAAATCTTGTCGCAAGCGCGCAACAATGTCTTTTACTTTGGTCAATTCTCCAATTCCTCCTTGATTAATTTAATATCATGATCTACTTCATTGATTCGATCTTCGTCTTTTTTTCTTGCTTTATTCAAATTAACCAGCAATCTTTGATAATAAGCGAGTTGGCCTTCCCATTTCTGATAAAAAACTGGATTCTTTTCTTGTACAATAAAGGGGCCAAAAAAGATTTCCTTTTCAGTCATCTCATGCTTTTCTTCAGTTAAGCTAGCCTTAATTAATTCATAAGTATGCCCAGCCTCTGCAATTAATTTTTCTGAGATAATCTTATAATTATGCATCATCAGCCAATTACGTACCCCTGCTTCGCCTATATTAGGTTCTAGTACCAGAGTTTTAAATTGTGCATCTTTGCTCCAAGCTCTATCAAGAATATCAGTCATTAACTTGCCGCCCATTCCGGCAATCACAACTGTATCAATCTGATCAGCATGAGTAACGGTTTCTAACCCACTACCTAAGCGAGTTTCAATTTGCTCGGTTAACCCAGCTGCTGCAATATCATTTTTAGCATTTTCAAGAGGGCCCTCTGCAACGTCACTAGCAATTGCATAATCAATTTTGCCATTTTTTACTAATTCAATTGGCAAGTATGCATGATCAGTTCCAATATCAGCCACTCGACTGCCAGGATCTACCATCTTTGCCAACGTATTTAATCTTAAATTCATGTTTCCTCCATAAAAGATATGGTTAAACAAATTTTAGCATATTTCATAGTCTTATTTTGCTACTATTTGATATAATCGTCACAGAAAGCGGGTTTTTTACATGAGTAGAACAGAAAATGTCACATTAACTAATATGTGCATGGTTAAAAACAAAGATCAGGTTTTAGTTCTTGATCGCAACGATCCGGTCTGGCCAGGACTTACTTTTCCTGGTGGTCATGTTGAAGCGCATGAATCTTTTCATGATTCTGTCGTCAGGGAGGTCAAAGAAGAAACTGGATTAACGATTAGTCATCCTCAATTAGTTGGTGTTAAACAATTTTATGATCACAATGATGAACGTTATTTAGTATTTTTCTACATAGCTGAACAATTTTCGGGTACCGTTAAAGAATCAGACGAAGGTAAACTAACCTGGATGAGTGCTAAAGAATTGAAAAAGCAAAAGTTAGCTTACAATTTTGATCATGATTTACCAGTATTTTTTGAACAAACAATTAGTGAACATATGCTTGACGGAAAGCGAGATGAGCTATTTTAATGAAAAAAACTGAAAGTAAGTTTGCACTTTTAGCTGCTTTAATTGCTATTTTAGCTTTTGCCTCTATTCCCTTATGGCAAAACAATCTGAATAGTTTACGACCACAAACTCACACGGTTAAGAAAAAGAAGACTGCTAAAAAGAAAAAAGTCGTTCATGTTACTTGGGGTTACCCTTTTAAGAAGCTCTATGAAAAGAAAATCAAATTTAAATCTGGACAAAAGTTTGGTGAAACTGACGTCATTCGTCGAGTCTATCCTAGCAAGAGTTATTTTCATGATGGCTATGACTTCGGATTTAGTGAAGTTGGACATTCTTCCGTATATGCTGTGCATGCGGGAACTGTCCATCGTGTTAAATACGCCCCAGGTTTAGGACTTTATATTTGGATTATTTCCGATGATGGCTATGTTGAAGTTTACCAGGAAGGCTTCCTCAGTATTACTGATATTTATATTAAAAAAGGTCAAAAAGTCAAGTTGGGACAAAAAATTGGTAAACTGACCGGCTCTCACATTCATTTAGGAGTTACTAAGACAGATAAAGATTACATTGATAAAAAGCATGACAATACGCCATGCAAATACTATTGGAAAGATAATGGCACTTGGTTAAATCCAATGAAAATCATTGAAGATAATCTAAGGGCAGCAGGTAAAGATCCAGTCCAATAAAAAAGAGCTAAGTAAAACTTAGCTCTTTTAATATAGATAATTATAATTAATCCATGAAATCACGTAATTGATTTGAGCGACTTGGATGACGCAACTTACGTAATGCCTTAGCTTCAATCTGACGAATACGCTCTCTGGTAACACCAAATACCTTACCTACTTCTTCCAAAGTACGGGTACGACCATCATCAAGACCAAAACGCAAACGCAAAACATTTTCCTCACGATCAGTTAAAGTCTCAAGTACTTGTTCAAGTTGTTCCTTCAACATTTCGTAAGAAGCGTGTTGTTCTGGACTAGTTGCATCCTTATCCTCAATAAAGTCGCCTAAGTGTGAATCATCCTCTTCGCCAATAGGCGTTTCTAATGAAACAGGTTCTTGAGCAATTTTTAGAATATCACGTACTTTATTGGTTGGCATATTCATTTCTGCACCAATTTCTTCTGGTGTAGGTTCACGGCCTAAGTCCTGTAACAATTGACGTTGTATCCTGATCAATTTATTAATTGTTTCGACCATGTGAACAGGAATTCTAATTGTACGTGCTTGGTCAGCGATCGCACGAGTAATTGCCTGTCTAATCCACCAAGTTGCGTAGGTTGAGAACTTAAAGCCTAGACGATAATCAAACTTATCAACGGCTTTCATTAGTCCCATATTACCTTCTTGAATCAAATCAAGGAATGACATACCACGTCCTACATAACGCTTAGCAATAGAAACTACCAAACGAAGGTTGGCTTCGGCTAATTCTTGCTTTGCCTCTTCATCCCCGGATTCAATTCTTTTGGCAAGAGCAATTTCTTGATCAGCAGTAAGAAGTGGTACACGACCAATTTCCTTCAAATACATCCGCACTGGATCGTTCATGCGTACGCTTGATGGAGCAGACATATCCTTTAATTCAGCCTTTTCAACATCCTTTTGTTTTTTTAAGGCTAACTTTGAAGGATCACCGTTTTCATCAACAATGCTAATACCATTATCTTCAAACTCTTGTACTAGTTGATCTACAGCCTTGCCTTGTAAGTTATAAGGCTTAATCAAACGAGCAGTGAAATCTTCTTCAGTGATCGACTTATCTTTCTTTACGTCTTTTACGACTTGCTTAACCATCTTATCCAAAGATAGTTTTTGTGTAGTTTCTTTTTCTGCCACTAAAAAGCCTCCTTATTAACCTAAGATCCGTTTTAATCCAATAATCTCCTGAGTGATTGCAATAATTCCTTGTGCATCATTTTTGCGCTTAGCATCCTGTAATTGAGCTTGAAGCTCATTCAGCCTGGAATAGATGTTGCGTCTTTTTAATGCTAGAACCAAAGCATCAACTTCTTGAATTGTAGAATCTTTTGGCATCTGTGCCATTTCAGCATCTACTATTATACCTTGAAGTTGCTCAGGAATAAAATCTAAGAACCCATCAATTTGTGGATTTTCATGAGTTTCCGCATATTTTAACCAATCCTGTGCCAGAGTTTCAAAATCCTGATTAGGAAAATGAAATTGCCCTTCTAACATATATTTTTGAGCATCAGTTGAATGAATAAATAAATACAAGAGTCTGGTCTGACTAGGATTTTTTTCAACTACTGACTGCTCTGTAGGCACGTCTTCATCACCAGGTAAAGGTACGTCTATCGGATAATCAGGTGAATTTCTTTGAGAATTACGTACATGATTGCGTGCCCGATTATTTCGCCGTCTTTCTTTAGCAAGATTTGCCTTTAACGAAGCAATAGAAACCCCACTAGACTTCGCCAATTTTTCAGTATACATATCTTGCTCAACTGGATTGCGCACTTGTGCAATTTCTTTTACGGCCTCACCTAAATAAGCAATCTTTTCACGGTCATTATCTAAGTTATATTTTTGTTCCAACCGTTTTAAGAAAAAGTCAGTCGGCGTTAAGGCACCTTTGACTTCTTCCAGATACTTCTCAGCGCCATATTTTTTGACGTATTCATCAGGATCTAGTTTTTCTGGTAAAACTACAATTCCTAAATTAAAATTGCCATCTTTATTAAACATACGTGCAGCACGTTCTTCGGCATGGACTCCTGGATCATCTCCATCATAATTAATAATGATATTAGGAGTAATACGTCTCAACAAATATATTTGGTCATCTGTTAAACTAGTTCCCATTGAGGCAATTCCCGATTTCACCCCTGCTTTATATGCTGCAATTACATCCATATAACCTTCATATAGAACTAAGTGACCTTCACCACGAGCTGCTTTCTTTGCTTCTGCAAAGTGGAATAATACCTTTGACTTGGTAAAAATCTCCGTTTCAGGACTATTCATATACTTAGCTTCGGTCTTATCATCAGAAATTCGTCTACCAGAAAAGCCTATCGTTCTCCCATTTTCATTATCCAATGGAAACATCAAACGGTCACGAAAACGGTCGTATAACTGCCCATCCCTAGCTTGAACAAATAAGCCACTTTGTGCTAGATCATCATCTTGATAACCTTTACTACGTAAATAAGTAATCAAAACATTATCAGCCTTAGGTGCATAGCCTATCTTAAAATGATCTAATATTTCTTGATCTAGTTCTCGCTTTTGAGCATACTGCATCCCCCGTTCACCGGCTTTAGTAGTCAAAAGCACACGATGATAAAAATCAACGGCATCCTGATGCATTTGCATAAGTGGATTTAATTTTGTTCCACTATTATGACCATATCCATTAGGCATAGCAATATGGGCAAACTCAGCTACTCGCTCGACGCTTTCGGGAAAAGTTAAATCATCCTTATACATCAAGAATTTAAAAACATTTCCACCCTTACCACAACCAAAGCACTTAAAAAACTGCTTATCAGCATTTACAGTAAACGACGGAGTTTTTTCTTGATGAAAAGGGCAAAGACCAATATAGTCTTTGCCTTTTTTCTCAAGCGAAACGTACTGACTGATAACATCAACAATATTGACGTTACTGCGAACCTCTGAAATAAAATCTTCAGGAATCCGTCCAGCCATATGAATCACCCTTTTTCTATCTAAATTAACTACTTAATAACTAACTTGCTTAAGTCACCTAAACGATCTGCTAATTCATTAACTGCATATAATTGTGCTAATCGGTTATTCTTGACCTTTTCGTCCTTAGCCATGATCATATTAGTTTCAAAGTATTGATCAATCACTGGTTGCAGTTGAACAAAACCTTGGTAGAGATCAGCCAAACTTTCAATATCTTGCAAGTTTTGAACGCCAGCGTAAAGTTCTTTTTCACTGTTATCATCAAAGAGACTTTCATCAACAGCAGTATTACTCTTAAATTTAGCCTTCTTTAAGATGTTATCAATTCTAGTCAAACTCTCAACTACTGGCTTGAATTCTTCATCATCATGGTGAAGTTGCAATACAGTAGCTGCTGCTAAAATTTGACTTGGATCTTGTTGACTTGAAGCAAGAACAGCATCAATAATATCATACTTGAAGTCATTCTTTTGTAAGTATTGCTTGACACGATCACGAATGAAGTCTGCAATTTCCTGGTCAGCATCACTCTTAGGTAGCTTAGCTGGAGTTACACCATTAAGCATACTAATGATTTCTGGTAAAACTTCGTTAAATGGTAATGACCACTTCTCATTAAGTAAGATTCTTACAATACCATATGCATAACGACGAAGTGCGTATGGGTCATTAGATGATGTAGGAATCATTCCTGCACCAAAGAAGGTTACAATTGTATCAATTTTATCAGCAATTGATAATAATGAACCAACCGTAGTTTCAGGAAGTGGACCTTCAGCAGTGGCAGGCATGTAGTGTTCCTTGATTGCAACTGAAACTTCTTCGTCCTCACCTGCAAGACGAGCATAATGCATGCCCATTACACCTTGAAGTTCTGCAAACTCACCAACCATTTGGGTAACTAAGTCAAATTTGTAAAGTTCACTAGCACGGTCGAAATCCTTGACTACATTCTCTGGTAAATCCCAACGCTTAGCTAAGTAATCACCAATCATGCGAACACGTTGCATCTTTTCAGCCATTGAACCAATCTTATCGTGGAATGAAACATTCTTAAGACGATCAACAAAATGACTAAGTGGATACTTGCGGTCTTCATCATAGAAGAATTGAGCATCGTCCAAACGAGCAACTAAAACTTTTTCATTACCTGAAATAACATTATCAAGGTAATCTTTATTTCCGTTACGAACAGCAATAAAGTGATTAATTAACTTACCATTTTCATCATAGACTTCAAAGTATCTTTGATTGTCTTTCATTGAAGTAATCAGCACTTCATCAGGAATCTTCAAATACTTTTCATCAAATGAACCAGCAAATACAGTCGGATATTCTACTAAATAAGTAACTTCTTCGAGTAAATCACGATCTGGTTTAACTTGCCAGTTGTTCTTCTTAACTAATTCATTCATTTGACGAACGATCATATCTTTACGTTCATCTGCATCAGCAATTACAAATTGATCTTTTAATGCATCTTCATAGTCATCAGCATTAGCCAAAACAACTGAATCGCCTAAGAAACGATGGCCTTGAGTTTTACGACCTGCAGTAATATCCAAAATCTTAACGGGAATTACATCACTGCCAAATAATGAAACAAGCCAGTGAATTGGACGAACAAACTCAAAATCATTTGAATCCCACCGCATCTTAGTAGGGAAAGTCATCGCCTTAATGATATCGCTCATACCAAGTAAGATATCACTAGCTTTCTTACCTTCCTTTTGAACGTGAACATAAGCGTATTCAGTACCCTTAAGTTCTTCAAAATAGATATCGTCTGTAGTCATTCCTTGGCCACGAGCAAATCCTTGAGCAGCCTTAGTCCAATTACCATCTTGATCTTGAGCAATCTTCTTAGCTGGACCTTTTTTAACTTCATCAATATCGTCTTGCTTTTCAGCCAAATCTTCAACCAAAATAGTCAAACGACGTGGAGTTGAAAAAGTCTTAATATCTTTAAATTTCAAGCCATTTTCTTTTAAAAATTTTCTTGTTCTGTCAGCTAATTGCTTAACGCTGCGTGGTACAACGTGAGCTGGCATTTCTTCAGTACCAATTTCAAATAAATAATCTTTAGCCATTTTCTACCCCCGCCTTTTTGTCTTCTGCACTTTTAAGCAATGGGAAGCCACGTTTTTCACGTTCTTCGACAAATTTGACAGCAACTTCATGCGCAAGATTTCTAATTCTTGATAAATAACCAGCACGTTCAGTAACTGAAACAGCACCACGAGCATCAAGCAAGTTAAAAGTATGTGAACACTTCAAAATATAATCGTATGCTGGGTGAACCAAATTCTTATCTAATAAACGCTTAGCAGTTGCTTCATAAATATCAAAGAACTGAAGCAATTGTTCTTGATTTGATTCTTCAAATGCATATTTAGAATGTTCATATTCTGGTTGCTTGAAGATATCACGATAAAGAATGCCATTACCCCATTCAAGATCAAATACTGAGTTAACATCCTGAATATATGACGCAAGGCGTTCAACACCGTAAGTGATTTCACTCATAGTTGGCTTAACATCTAATTCACCAACAACTTGGAAGTATGTGAATTGGCTAACTTCCATACCGTCAAGCCATACTTCCCAACCAACACCAGCACAACCCATAGATGGGTTAGCCCAGTTATCTTCAACGAAACGAATATCGTGTTCCAAAGGATCGATACCTAAAACTTTCAAACTGTCTAGGTAATATTGTTGAATATCCTTAGGAGCTGGCTTAATAACAACTTGGAATTGGTGGTGTTGGAATAACCGATTAGGGTTTTCACCATAACGACCATCTGCAGGTCTTCTAGAAGGCTCTACATAACAAGCTGCCCACGGTTCTGGACCAACTGCACGAAGAAAAGTGTAAGGACTCATTGTACCCGCACCCTTTTCAACATCGTATGAAGGCATAATCATACAACCTTTGGAGGACCAGAATTGTTCCAGCTTAAAGATCATATTCTGAATATTTAATTTCTTATCTGCCATTTCCTTTAATCTCCTCCTGCGCTAGGCCATAAAAAAAGCCTATGCAAAATTTTGCATAGGGACGAAATATTATCGCGGTTCCACCCTAATTCAGGAAGTATCCTTCCTGCTCTTAATTGAACAATATGACTAGAGGTGCCTTTTCCTAGATGTCCTCACACCGACCGACATTCGCTGAACTAGTACTTTTCTTAAATCCTCATCATCGTCAAATACGTTTTTATTTTAACACATGGGTCATGGTAAAACCAGATTTTTACTAACTAAAAAGTTTTAATTCATCTAAAAATTTCTTAGTCTTTAAATTTAGGCCTATCGTTTCATGGTAAATACGATCAATCGCTTTTCTAGTAGCCCTCTTCGTTTCTTCATTAATTTTAATATCGCCTAATCGCTCAATCGGTAATAAGCCAATTGTTCTAATTACAGCAGTTTCTTTTGGCTTTAAATGCATTCGGCTAGTGACTGTACTAAAATGATCGCTACAAATAACTCCACCCATTTTAATCGAATAATCAAAAACGCCTTTTTCCTTACCACAAATAACACAATGCTTTAGCTGTGGCTCAACACCATATGCTGCTAATATTTTCATCTGCACAATTTGTGTAATCATTTCTGCATCAACGCCACTATCTATTTTTTTCAAAGCAAATAAAGCTAAATCATAATATTTACCAATTGGCTGATATTCTACAAAGGCGTGATCAATTAAATCAAAAATAAAAGAAATATAAGCGTTCTTGGTTAAATCATTATATAAGCCATCAAACTGCCTTGCCTCTTTATATGTGCGTAAATTACTTAAGCCCTTTCCGCTCGTATAAATTACGTAAGTACCAATAGAAAAATTTAACGTTGCTGCACTTAATCGTGATTTAGGCCTCAGGGCTCCTTTAACAATCAGAGTCATAATTCCATCTTGTTTAGTCATAATTTTGGCTAATAAATCTGCTTCTTTATATTTCTGCCTTTTAAAGATAATACCCTGAACTTCTTTTAGTTCGCGTGCCATATCATGACTCCTTTAGTATGTCAACTACCCTAGACTGAAGTCTAGGGCTTGGTGGCTCGTTAGCTTGCGCTAGCCAGAACACCAACTTGCTTAGATACGGATTTGACTTACCAGCAGTAATCTTTTGACTATTGCCGATAGAGGTCGTCTAATTACCAAAGCCTTTTGAGTCCGCGAGTTGCTAGCGGACTGCAGCCTAGCTTAGGCTGCTTTTTTCTTTTATTTTAGGATTCTGCCACTTGCCTAATCCTTTTTCTAAGATGTTCACGGCCGCATTCCAATCACGAATATGGGGCATTCGACAAATTGGACAAGTCCATTCCCGATCTTTAAGCGTTAGTTTCTTATAACCATTTTGGCCCATAATACTGCCACAAGCATGACAGCGTTGAGTAGTATATTTAGGATCAATTGTTAGAAATTCTTTGCCATATAGATCTGCCTTATAAGCCAGCA
>NZ_PCYV01000089.1:0-443 GCF_002553785.1 Lactobacillus sp. UMNPBX15 | reverse complement strand
TAAAGCTTACTCGTCTTTTCTCTTAACTTAGCGTGATACTTTTCAACCGTCCGCCGCCAAGTAAATGAATATTTATTGGCATCGGCTTCCACCTTGGTCCCATCGATAAAAACTGCATCATTTTGAATTAGTCCGTGATCTTTCAAAGCCATGGTAAAGTAGACAAAGGCATGTTTAATTAGCTTACTAGCGTGCTGACTGCGTCGAAAGTTATTGATGGTATGGTAGCTATAAGTATAATCATGGGCTAACCAACGCATTGGCAAGTTCTCATCCAACATCATTTCAATCTTTCTTCCAGAATAAGTTTGACGTGAGTAGGCAAACAAGAGAATCTTAAGCATAATTGCTGGATGTGATGAAGGGCGGCCAGTAGCCGCTCCCGAATCTTCTAATAGCACATCTTGTGGAATCGAGTCGACAAAATCACTAATTAATCGTGC
>NZ_PCYV01000088.1:0-451 GCF_002553785.1 Lactobacillus sp. UMNPBX15 | reverse complement strand
TCACAACGGTGCAGATTCCTACTATGCTAGTCGCGGCTTTAGGGCTAAATTAATTTTAAAATAATTCCATTTTCCACATTTGGACACAGGACCAATTTTCTAATTTATGCAAATTAAACGTTTACTTGCACAAATTAGAAAATTGGTCCTATGTCTAGATTCGACTTTTTCCAAAAAAAGCAAAAAAATTACTGGACCCCGATTAATTGGGATCCAGTAATTTTTAATAGTTCTTAATATTATTTAGCTGGAAGTACTCCACCTTTGAATTCTTTCTTAATCCAGTTTTGTGTATCTTTGGATTCTAATGCTTTCACTAACTTCTTGATAGCTGGTTTGTTCTTGTCAGCCTTACGTACAGCAATGATGTTAGCATATGGAGAGCTCTTCTTTTCTAGAGCAATTGCATCTTTAGAAGGATTTAAACCTGCTTGTACAGCGTAGTTAGCAT
>NZ_PCYV01000087.1:0-454 GCF_002553785.1 Lactobacillus sp. UMNPBX15 | reverse complement strand
TTTCATGGACAACATTTTATCTAGCTCATATTAAGGAAGATCAAGGTCAAAAATTAGGTACTACTCAAAATGAATATCAATTAAAGAATTCAAATATTGAAGTTGAAGTTACTAAAAACGGTCAATTAAGAATTTATGATCGCTTTGGTAAATTAGGTACTGTAATGAATTTAGTTGATACCGGGGATATTGGTAATGAATACATTTATCGTCAATCAGCAGATAATCAAGAAATAATTTTTGATAGTAAGATTCGTGATTTAGTTAAGACGGATTTAATTGATGGACAAAAACTAAGCTTCACTCAAACTATGATGCTACCAGTTTCTGCTGATGAAAAATTAAAGCAAGAAGAAGAGCAGGTTATTGATATTACTCATCGTACAGCTAAGCGTTCCAACGTATTACATGAATTTAAGTTAAGAGTTGAACTGATATTAATGGACCAATGGCA
>NZ_PCYV01000086.1:0-455 GCF_002553785.1 Lactobacillus sp. UMNPBX15 | reverse complement strand
GTAACTTTTAAAAACACCGCTAATCTGAGCCCATTTAGTGTCACTTATCGCAATCGCGTTTACCATGATCAAAACAAATTGCAGAAGGCTTTAAACAAGAATAGACAAGACAAATACGATAAATACGTTCAGCTATATCAAAAACAATATCAAAAGAAGGCCGCTGAGCAATTAATCAAAAAAGGCATCCCTATTACGCCTGAGCAAATTGAGGTACCTAAAAATAAAATCCAAATCGATTATCCTAGCTATACCATTAACAGTCGTGAGAAAAGCCAAGGGTATTCATCCTATCGTGCTGATTCTGAGCGAGTCGAAGTTTTAGCCAACGTCTTCCCTGTCTTTTTGTTTGCCGTTGCTGCATTGGTCAGTTTGACTACCATGATGCGTTTCGTAGAAGAAGAACGTACTAATATTGGAACATTTAAGGCACTCGGTTATAGCAACGCTAGCAT
>NZ_PCYV01000085.1:0-509 GCF_002553785.1 Lactobacillus sp. UMNPBX15 | reverse complement strand
ATCGAACTTAACATCAGCATCCTGCAAATCAGCACCAAAACCAATTGATAATTCACCAGCACGGTTAATTGATTCAATTCCAGCTTGGGCATCTTCAAGTCCTGCTACTTGGTCAGCTGGAAGATCCATTAATTTAGCTGCTTCTTGGTAAATTTCTGGATCTGGTTTACCATGGCTTAAGTTTGCTGGATTAACGATTCCTTCAAAGTAATCAGTTAATTGCAAATGCTTAAGAACCTTTGGCGCATTTTTAGAAGCAGAAGCTAATACAATGTGGTAACCGTTAGCTTTCAATTCATCTAAGAAGTCTTTCATTCCTGGAAGAATATCAGCAGGTGTTAGAGTTTCAACTAACTTAATATAGTTATCATTCTTTTCAGTTGCCAAAGCTTCTTTTTCTTCTTGAGTATAGTCATTTTCATGGCCGCCAGCCTTCAAGATTAATTCCAAAGAATCCATCCGACTAACACCCTTTAATGCGTCAGCCAATTCTGGAGTCCATTCAGTTC
>NZ_PCYV01000084.1:0-515 GCF_002553785.1 Lactobacillus sp. UMNPBX15 | reverse complement strand
CTTCACCAGCAACGGTCTTCTTCAAAGCATCCTTTTCTTCAGCAGTTAAGTTTGATTTATCGATTGCATCATCCTTAGTCTGAGCAGCTTGATCGATGGCCTTCTTAGCAGCATCTTTAGTTGCTGAAGTAGTAGGAATGTTGTTAATCGTTCCAACACCAGTGTCCTTAGCAGTTTTTACTGCATCGTTAGTTTTTGCTTGATTGATGTTAGCAATTGCGTCATCAGCAAGTTTTTGTGCTTGGCCAACTAACGTGGATTTTTCTTCAGCAGTTAAGTTTGAAGCATCGATTGCAGCGTTCTTAGCCTTAGCAGCTTGATCGATGGCATTCTTAGCAGCATCTTTAGTTGCAGAAGTAGCAGGAACATTAACGTTGTTAATAGCTTTTTCACCATTAGTTTGTGCTGTATTAACATCAGCGTCTTTAGTGGCAGCATCAATTGCAGCCTTAGCTTTGTTAACTTCACCAGCAACGGTCTTCTTCAAAGCATCCTTTTCTTCAGCAGTTAAGTTT
>NZ_PCYV01000083.1:0-519 GCF_002553785.1 Lactobacillus sp. UMNPBX15 | reverse complement strand
ATCATCCAATTAATCAACTTCAATCTCAAACTTATAAGCAGCTTAATGCTTTGAGCCGCTTCTATGACCAGTTAACAGCTGACTTAGTAATGGCTAAAAATCGACTTCACCAAGCTCTACAATCAACCTTTCCCGAAATTGAAAACTTATTTTCTATTGCTAGAGGTAAGAATTATTGGCAAATAGTTGCTCGTTATCCTCATTGTGATTTAGTAAGAAAAGATGATAAAAAGCAAATTATTAACTGGTTGATTAAATTGAAAGGCATCGCTTTTAATCATGCACAAAGGACAACAGATAAACTAATTGAATTAGCTCATTTAGCTTATCCAGTTGTTTCTTGCTCTGACATAGAAGTCCGGCAAGCAAAATATTATGCCCGAAGACTGCTTAATCTAAGCAATCAACGTCAACGTATAATTACAAAAATGGTTAAACTCGCCAAAACTTTGCCTAATCATGACTTAGAAAACCTAGAAAGCATTCCAGGCTTTGCACAGACCACTGCTGTCAGAGTTT
>NZ_PCYV01000082.1:0-583 GCF_002553785.1 Lactobacillus sp. UMNPBX15 | reverse complement strand
ACGCCGAAAGTAGTTGGTGGGCAACTGCCTGCGAGGAAAGGAAGCTGCCGTGCTCTTTTTTAATATTCCGGCTTAGCTCAGTTGGTAGAGCGCTTGACTGTTAATCAAGATGTCGTCAGTTCGAGTCTGACAGCCGGAGCTAGCGGAATATGAAAGAGGCGGGGGCCAGAGGCTTCCGCCTTTTTGTGTGCTATTAAAGTTCTATAATGAAGCTTTTCTAAGTCTTGAAATTTTTTTAAATAGGGCTTCCAAGGAGCTTTGAGGAGTCTGTACTCTGAATGGTATTGATGGATACGTTATTTTTTCTGCCGGAAAGCCACAGAATGGACAAGTGGGCTGCTTTAAAAGGGCTTCGTAGACTTTGTATTGCACTCCATTGAAGAATTTATAGAAATTGTTGTAAAATTTAATATCGAGATCAAATTTAATACAATCATTAACAGAGGACATAGCACAACTCCTAAATAGCTTAATTGAGACAGAATATCATAAATATTCATCAACAGAAAAAATGGTTCAGTATAAATTCTTGTGTAAACGGCTGTGAGATTTAGGATGCCTTTCGGGATATTTCCATTAATCG
>NZ_PCYV01000081.1:0-594 GCF_002553785.1 Lactobacillus sp. UMNPBX15 | reverse complement strand
TTAGAAAACCTAGAAAGCATTCCAGGCTTTGCACAGACCACTGCTGTCAGAGTTTTAGCAGAGTTAGGAGATTTACGCAGATTTAGTAATCCTAATAAAATCAATGCTTTTATCGGAATTGATCCAGGCAGATATCAGTCAGGAGAAATGGACTCTAATTTAAGTATTACTAAACATGGCAATGCAGTCGCACGTAAGTTGCTTTATCGAGCTATTGGACAAATTGATAATGCAGCTAAGACAAATCCGTGTCATATAGCAGATTATTATGAAAGCAAAAAGCTATCCTCTCAAACCAAAGGGTTCAAAAAGATAGCTATTGCTTCAATTCATAAACTAATCAGAACCATTTATGCTCTGATTATCAATGATCAACCATATGATTACAACGTAGCCACACATAATCAAAAAGACTTTAGTTGTAATTAATTGATCAAGTACATTATAACGCTAAGCCCAAAAATCAGATATGGATCTGGGCTTATTTGTCGTGTCTAACTAAAAAAATAAATCGACACTAAAAGATGTTTAAGTTGAAATTTAAACAAAAAATGAAGCCAAACTTCTTATTATGCTTGACTTTACGTAGAAAAA
>NZ_PCYV01000080.1:0-753 GCF_002553785.1 Lactobacillus sp. UMNPBX15 | reverse complement strand
AGATCCAGAAGAATTGTAAATAAAAGAACTTAAATAACCGTCTCAGTATAACAGTGACTGGGACGGTTTTTAAGTACACTATTTTATTTGACGCTTACTCTAAAACTAATCTAGATACTCGGTTATTTTACGCTTACGTAGAATCTTGTTTTCATTTCACACAAAAAGGCGATCAAAAACAATTTTTCAAAAGTTTTCGATCGTCTTTTTAAATCTGAGAATTAACTTTCTCTAGATACTTTTACCAATAGAATTTATAAAAAACTATTATAAATTATTCTTTATCGCGCTTCTTCTTAAATACGAATAGACCAAGTGAAGCTAAAAGCATACCAAGCACACCCAAAATTGAAGTATCTTTAGTGCCTGTTTGTGGTAATGTCTTTAAGCTAGTAGCCTTGTTATTACCAATGGCATTATCACTTTCACCTTTAACACCTACAAAGGCATTATCACTTTCACCCTTAACACCTAGGTTGTTACCAGCGTTTGCGATGCTGCCATTAGCAGTAGAAGCTCCCTTAACTCTATCAGCTTGACTAGAGTTTGAACCATTCTTGTGTGAATGATACTTGCTTCCAAGAACATCTTCGCTTTTAGCAGCGATGACTAAATCAGTACCAGAAATGACATCCTTCGAACCATCTGGGTAGGTTACTGTAGTTGTACCATCATCGCCTACTGTAACTTTAGTGCCATCTGGGAACTTATCCTTGTTTGCATTATCGACGTTGTTCTTAACTTGCTTCTTTT